>CAZCRJ010000070.1:7460-9480 GCA_964501015.1 uncultured Roseivirgaceae bacterium
GATCTTCTGAATGCATAAGGTTGTCATTGCGGATACGAGTTGTTTAATTTTATTACAAAAACTCGAGTTACTAATCATTCTTAAAAAACTTTATGCTGAAGTATTCATTACCTCAGCAATTGCCGAAGAATATTCCTTACCTCTTCCATCCTGGATCGTAATAAAAAATCCATTGAGCGTTACCACGAAAGGTATTGAATTAAATCTTGGTGCCGGGGAGGCCAGTGCATTAGCGTTGGTTTTAGAAATACCCAATGCCATTTTAGTTCTTGATGATTTGCGAGCTAGAAAAATAGCAGCCCAATTATCGATTCAGTTTACCGGAACACTTGGCGTGCTTGCTAAAGCGAAATCTGAAAGATTGATAGATTCAATTAAACCATTTCTAGAACGACTAAGAGAAACCAATTTCAGAATATCAGCAGAAGTGGAGGAAGAAATTTTAATCCAATGTAACGAGAAATGATCAAAATTTACACCGATGGCGCTGCACAGGGCAACCCCGGCCCCGGGGGGTATGGTGTGGTGATGAAATACAACCACCATGTTAAAGAACTATCCAATGGGTATCGGTTAACCACCAATAACCGGATGGAATTATTGGCCGTGATTGTTGGATTGGAAAGCATCAAGAAACCCGGATACCCAGTTACTGTCTTTTCCGATTCCAAGTATGTAGTCGATGCGGTGGAAAAAGGATGGATCTGGAATTGGGAAAAGAAGAATTTCGCCAAGAAGGCAAACCCTGATTTATGGCAACGATTCATCCCACTTTACCATACCTATAAACCAAAATTCAAATGGGTAAAAGGCCATGTCGGCCATGTTGAAAATGAACGTTGTGATGTACTGGCCGTTGAAGCAGCACAGGCTCCAGGTCTGCATGTTGATACCTGGTATGAAAACAATCGTGATTAGGGGATGAACCTTAATCACTTGGCTTTTCAATAATGCTTTTTATCTTGAGTTTTTAAATCCTAAAGGTTGGAACCTAAACTTAGTTTTTCGCCTGAATCTTTGAAGGTATTAAATGTATGCCTCGCCATTATCATGTTTGGGGTGGCGCTATCGATAAAACCGGAACACTTTTACCAGCTACGCCATAATAAAAAAGCCTTGTTCACAGGATTAATCTCGCAATACCTGCTGCTGCCTATAATTACCTGCTTGCTCATCGTACTCCTTAGCCCAATCCCGGGCATTGCACTGGGTATGATTATGGTGGCGGCTTGCCCTGGGGGAAACGTTTCTAATTTTTTTACCTTACTCTCTAGAGGTAACGTTGCCTTATCGGTAACCCTAACGGCAATTACCTCACTAGTGGCATTTATAATTACTCCGGTCAGCTTTTTGTTCTGGGCATCACTCATTCCGGGGTTATCGTCCCAATTAAAGGAACTCGAAATTGAGTTCATCGATCTATTCCTCAACATGACGGGCATTTTATTATTACCCCTGATAGCCGGGATGCTTTTCAATAAACATTTCCCCGCGATAGCAGAAAAAATATCGAAGCCTGTACGCATTGCTTCCATTATAATCCTCCTTGGCTTTATTGTGGTTACATTATACTTTAAGTCAGTTGTGTTTCAGGACTACATAATGCTCATCTTTTGGATAGTAATGCTGCATAATGGATTGGCGTTGGCGGGTGGATATACACTCAGTTACCTGTTTAAAAACCGAGATGATATTCATCGCGCGGTAGCCATTGAAACGGGTATTCAAAATTCAGGATTAGCCCTTGTACTGATCTTTACATTTTTCAATGGCAATGGGTTTATGGCATTGGTTGCTGCCTGGTGGGGCGTGTGGCACCTTATTAGTGGATTTACCTTTGCCTTTTTTTTTAACCGTAAACTGGTTCAACATCCTTCATGAAACCTCCCTTTAGGTATACGCTTCTTCAAAACTACGTCAGGCTTGGATTAAAAATCTATTTCAAACATTGGCAAAGTGTAAACACCCATCATATTCCAGATGAAGGGCCATTTATTTTTGTCGCTAACCACCAAAATGC
>CAZCRJ010000071.1:0-9401 GCA_964501015.1 uncultured Roseivirgaceae bacterium
TCCAGAGATAGACGAGGACTCCGCAACACATCCAACAGTACTGATTGAAATTCTTTCACCATCTACGCGCAATTACGACCGGGGCGATAAATTCAAATTATATCGTGACATCCCTACATTGAAGGAATATATCTTAGTCGATTCTGAGTCTATCAGTATTGAGGTATTCCGGCTGAATGCAGGGAATCATTGGGAACTTGAAGAAGTTAAATCACTGAATGAAATACTGACTATTCATTGCTTACAGCTATCTATTTCCCTCAACGATATATACGAGGGAACTAAACTCTAATGTTTAGGCAAAACCCGGATCGTCAAACTCAAAAAATCACTCTGTCACCTGCTCCGAAATTTTACCTGTGACTTTATGCTTCAGGATAAGTTTCTTCGCCCCATAGTGTGTCATCTCTTCTTTCACCAAATAGTGATCGGCATCGTACTCCACCAAGTGGCTGTCTTTACCAACTCCAGTTCGTCCGCGCCAGATGTCAAGCTTCACCGGCTCCCAAAGTTTGCTTTTCGCGGAACGATACGCGGCATCGAGAATTGCATTTACCACATACCCATCGTAAAAGGTTTCCTTTGGTTGCTCTCCCTTTTCGAACGCGTTAAACATATCCATAAACATATGGTTGTATCCGAGCTCGTTCAATTCATCCCCTACCGGGAAAAGCCATCCTGTATTGCTCTCCGCTTTTTCAGCAACATAATCCGCACCTTTCCCGGTTGTAAACATTTCCAAACCAGTACGCAAAAATCCATTACTCCAGATGGTGCCTTCTGATCCCATCACTTCATCCCGCAGATCCAAACCTCCACGAAATGTCCAGCTCACTTCAAACTGACCGATAGCACCGTTCTCATATTTCACTAAGCCAATAGCATGATCCTCGGCTTCTATGGGCTTCACTTGGGTATCAGCCCAACACATCACCTCAATGGGTTTAATATCCTTACCAATATAACTTCGGGAGATCTCTACGCAATGGCACCCCAGGTCGAGAATGCACCCACCTCCTGCCTGTTCCATATCCCAGAACCAATCACTGTGCGGGCCTGGATGTGCTTCGCGCGATTTCGCCCAGAGTATTCTGCCCAGCGCACCATTTTTTACACTTTCATGTGCTTTTAAAAACTTCGGAGTATACACCAGGTCTTCGAGGTAGCCATTAAAAATTCCTGCTTTCTCCACGGCTTCCAGCATTCGCTTAGCCTCTTCCGCATTTCGCCCCAAGGGTTTGGTAGTCATTACTGCTTTCTTGTGCTTGCAGCACAGCATCACCGCCTCTTCATGTAGGTTGTTGGGTAACGATATGCATACTACTTCCACGTCCGGCCGATTGATGGCCTCTTCCATGTTGGTGGTTCCGAAGGAAACATCATAATCCTGTGCAAACTTCTTTACACTCTCTTCCCTGCGTGAATAGATGGATACAATCTTGTCGCGGTTACGATATCCCTGGATCGAGTCGGCATAAAACCGGCCAATAAAACCGGAACCTAACATGGCAATGCGTGTCATAATCTGGTGTGCTTAATTCTTAACAAGTAATGCTGGTTTAGACGTTAAACCTTTACGCATGAAGATAATGGATTCAGTCTTTACAATTCAAGTTTTTGTGACTGCCGGACAGATAATTTATTCTACATATAAGATGTACTCTATTCAGTGCTCCGCTCAATCATCCGGTTCAGACATTTTTGAACATAGGTGCCATTTCCCGGTCCATACCAATTCATGGTTTGTGTTTCATATTTTTCAAGATCGTAATAGTCATCAGGTGTAATGTATCCGATGTAGCTTCCATTGAAACTGGTAACGAAGGCGTGTTTACCAAACCTACTGGCTGTTGAGTATACCGGGCGCGTGAGCATTCCCGAAAAATCACAGGGTGTACCTAACATGATCATGTTGCCTACCTGCAGCATTGTTAACGATGGTGTGTACTTCCCCATCAGCGGAAGCGAGAGCCATTCGCGCACGCGCCAACCCGGTAAAACTTTAATTTGTTGTTTCCCTAATAAAAGTGGTATGCGATGAAAACTGAGTGTAGTGGCCTCCACTTTCTTTAACTCAATTTGTTGTACTGCTGTAGTAAGCAGATTGGACATGGTTTCAATTTTTTCATCCCCGTTTTCCATTGCAACAGGAGCATGGCTTCCTACCGCCCCGGCCATAAACATGGCAAAAGTGTAACCGTTAGCTTCCAGTGTATCAACCCATTGCCCCGGATAATCGCGCGACAGGCGAAGATCACGTGACGACATGCACGTGGCATGTGCACTGAAACTGGTGAAGACTCCCTTGCTTCCATCCTTACGGTGAACTTCTACCACGTGCAGCAGCGGATCAACCTCCCCGTCATTGATTAACCGATTCGTTACTGCTTCATGCACCTCAACCGATCCATACAGGATGTCTGCCGGCTGAGTATTATTCGCTGCATTCTGAATGGAGGTGAGAATTTGTACCGTCACAAACTCAATCAACTCCGGATCAAACTTACCGGCAAAGGTTTCACCCACCAGGTGATCATCCCACTGCCCGAAACTATTATGGGTATGTGTAGTTCCAAGATAAACCTGGTCTATGGTGTAGTGAATATCAGGCAATGCATCGACTATCCGATTGTAGAGAATGGGCGGAACAATCAACATATCCAGGCTTACTACAGCAATGGATTTTTTTTCTTGTTGGATAACCATGGTGCGTACAAAAACAGAATCGCGAATGCTCGTAATCCTGGCTCCTTTTCGTTTTACGTATCCTGCTGTTGCCGTAGGATAATGCGGGGTAATGGAGACTTTTGCAAAACCTACACGTATACTATCTGATTCGGATGATTCTTGCTTTCGCATAACACTGTCGATCTGACCAAACATCGCCTCATAAAATGGCTGATCTTGTGGTAGTGTGCGATCAACCGGGGCGATGGCAAAGGCAAGAAAAAGGAGAATGGCTGCCAGTATTCCAAAAAATACCTTAACAGCTGTTTTAAAAAGTTTTTGCATATGGATAGTTGACCAAATTTAGCAGGATTATTTTCTTGACAGGCACGATCAAATCGGTAACTTCAAAACAAAAATTACTGCTTATGACTACCCTGTTAAAACCATCCGGAATACTCTTCCTGGTGTTTCTTTCCCTCGGTCTGATGGCGCAAAACCTTCAGGTACCGTATGAACAATTTACCCTGCCAAACGGGTTGAATGTACTTCTCCATCAGGATAATACCGTGCCCCGTGTTTCCGTAAACATGTGGTACCATGTTGGTTCCGGAAGTGAAAAACCGGGACGCACTGGATTTGCACACTTGTTTGAACACATTCTTTTTGAAGGATCGGAACATGTGCCGGAAGGTAAATTTGATGAATGGCTGGAAGCTGCTGGGGCCTCCAATAACGGCTCGACCACCGAAGACCGTACCAATTATTACGAAGACCTTCCCAGCAATGCGTTAGACCTGGCCCTTTTCCTGGAATCGGACCGTATGGGATACTTGCTAAAAATCCTGACCGAAGGCACTGTTGATGGTCAGCGTGATGTGGTAAAGAATGAACGCAGACAATCCTATGAAAACCGGCCATATGGAAAAGCATACCTGGAATTGCCTGGATTATTGTATCCGCAAGGCCATCCCTATTCCTGGACGGTAATCGGGTCGATGGAAGATCTCTCTGCGGCAAGCCTTCAGGATGTAATCGATTTTTTTACGTTATACTACGCACCTGGAAATGCATCGCTAAGTATTGCCGGAGATATTGATCTGGCAGCCGCCAGGAAATTGGTTGAAAAATGGTTCAGTGATGTACCTGCCGGAAAACCAGTTCCTCCGGTTAACCCGATTGCCGCTACTCTTACGGAAGAAAAACGTGTGGTGATGGAAGACAAGGTTCAACTTCCCCAGTTGATCATGGCATGGATTACTCCGCCAAATTTTCATCCTGGAAATGCGGAAATGGACCTGGTGGGTAATCTGCTTACGCGCGGAAAAAACTCAAGACTTTATAAACGATTAGTGTATGATCTCGAACTTGCACAAAGCGTAAGCGCCTACCAGGATTCAAAGAAATTCGCCTCTGATTTTATGTTGGTGGCCACGGCACGTCCGGGTGTTACGCTAACACAATTAGAAACAGTAATCCAGGAAGAAATCAATAAACTTAAATCAACACCTGCCGATGATCGTGAAGTGCAGCGCATACTAAACCAATATGAAACCGGTTTTATTAACAGCATGGAACGCTCTGGTGGTTTCTCTGGTAAAGCGAACCAGTTAAATGAATACTATTACTATACCGGCAATCCGGATTACTTCAATGAAGATCTGCAACGCTACAAAGCACTTGATGCTACAGATCTCTCCTCTGCCGCGCGGCAATATTTAAAAGACAATGCTAGAGTAGTAGTCAGTATTGTACCGGAAGGAAAAGCAGAACTCGCAGCAACAAAAAACTAATTACGGGAAACCACCATCATGATGAAGAATTTTCTCACATTTCTCTGTATCGTACTCATAAGCTTCACAGCTTTCGCGCAGAAACCTGATCGTTCTGCCCCTCCGGCTTTAGGCCCGGCAAAAAATGTTCAGCTACCCCCTATCCAACGATTCACACTATCCAACGGATTGAACGTTGTGTTGATGGAAAAACATTCTGTTCCTATGGTTCAAGTGAACCTGTTACTTCAGACTGGTTCGTTCGATGATCCGGAAGGAAAGGAGGGCTTAAGCAGCTTCGCCATGGACTTGCTGGATGAAGGCGCAGGCGCTTATTCAGCGTTGGCGTTGGCGGATGAGATTGATTTTCTAGGGGCCAGTATCAGCACGTATAGTTCAAATTTCTATTCCGGTGTTAATTGTTCGGCACCAGTAGCACGACTTGATAAGGCTTTGGAACTGATGAGTGATATTGTACTACGGCCGGCTTTTGCCGAACCCGAGATCGAACGTGTACGCAAACTCCGAATAAACGGATTACTACAGGCTCATGACGAACCCAATACAATTGCCTTGCGGGCGTTTTCTAAATATCTGTTTGATGCGTCAACACCCTATGGAAAATTTGCGAGCGAAGCTTCCATAAAATCCTACACCAAAGATGACCTTGTGAACTTTCACAAAACCAATTTCACTTCTGGAAATAGTACGCTTATTGTTGTAGGCGATACGAAACGCGAACAGATTACCACACTGCTTGAAAAACACTTTGTAACCTATAATAAAGGTACCACTCCAAAAAAACAAATGGCTGTTCCTGCCCAATTGAAAAACCGGACGATCTATATTGTTGACAAACCCGGTGCGGCCCAGTCCATTATCCGCATTGGCCGTATCGGCATTGCACGTAAGGATGCTGACTATTCAGCAGTCGAAGTAATGAACACTATTTTAGGGGGAAGTTTCACTTCACGGTTGAACAGTAACCTGCGCGAACAACATGGGTATTCGTACGGTGCAGGTTCCGGCTTCAGTGCCTGGCCGGTAGCCGGACCCTTCACTGCCAGCTCTTCCGTTCAAACAGATGTTACCGGACCGGCATTAGGAGAATTTTTTAAGGAATTCAACCGCATGCGTCAACCCATGTCTCAAGGTGATTTTGACCGGGGGAAAAATTATGTGGCGCTTGGGTATGCCGAAAACTTCGAAACGAACAGGAGTATTGCCGCATCGCTGGCCGAAATGATTCTTTATCAATTGCCCGAAAATTATTTCAATACTTATGTTGAAAAGACTTTGGCTGTATCCAAGAAAAGTGTTGAGGCAGTAGCTAAAAAACATATCGTGCCTGAAAAAATGCTGATCGTAATAGTTGGCGACCGGGAGAAAATCGAAGCCGGTGTGAACAAATTAAAACTCGGAAAAACAACGGTGCTTTCCATTGAAGATGTTTTAGGAAAGAAACCATCGTTATAGAACCTTGACCCGTTAAGATGACACTCGTAAAAACCTAAGTTTTATCAGTGTCATCTTTTTTCCACTTCCACTATCCCAACTTTACATATAAGGTACTGACACCTTGCTATTAATTCGTTAACATTACTTTCTAAAACCTGCACAATCATGAAGAAATTACTTTTCGCTATTTCAGTTCTGTCACTAGCTTTTGCCTGTTCAAAAAGAGAAATCTAAAAACATTGGCCTCCGATGAATTCCTCGGGCGTATGCCCTTTACTGAAGGGGAACGTATAACATTGAACTATCTGGAAGAACAATACAAAGCCATAGGGCTAGAGCCCGGCAATGCTGACAGCTACCTGCAGGAAGTGCCGATGGTTGAAATAACCACAGAAGCCGCAGCAAGCATGACCATCAAATCAGCAAAGAATAGTTTTTCGCTGGAAGGCTTTAAAGATTATGTTATCTGGACAGAACGTACCGATGAAAAAATTGAATTAACCGAAGAAGATCTCGTTTTTGCAGGCTTCGGTATTGTGGCACCCGAATACAACTGGAATGATTATGAAGGGCTTGATGTAAAAGATAAAGTAGTGCTGGTGATCGTAAATGATCCGGGTTTTGGATCTGAAGACGCTACACGTTTCAAAGGCAATACCATGACCTACTATGGTCGCTGGACGTACAAGTTTGAAGAAGCTGCTCGGCAAGGCGCAAAAGGATTATTGATTATCCACGATGATGTACCCGCAGGATATGGTTTCTGGGTAATTCAAAACAGTTGGAACAAAGCAAAGCTCTACCTGGATACACGGGGAAAAAATAATTACTACTGCGCAACTGTTGGTTGGGTAAGTCAGCCGGCAGCAAAAAAACTATTTGCTGAAGCCGGTATGGACTGGGCCAGCACAGTATCAGCAGCGCGTCAGCCCGGTTTTAAAGGTGGTCCTATGAACCTGAAGCTGACAACCTCTCTTTCTGTTAAGGCAAAATACGACAAGTCGTATAACGTAGTGGGAAAAATTACAGGCACTGTTCAGCCGGATGAATACATTATCTATTCTTCACACTGGGATCACTTCGGTATAGGCAAAGCCGATGAAAAAGGTGACTCCATTTATAATGGAGCACTCGATAATGCAAGCGGCACTGCTGCCTTACTTGAATTAGCACAGGGATTTGCATCGCTTAAAACAAAACCAAATCGTACGGTTATTTTTCTTGCCGTAACGGCAGAGGAACAAGGTCTGTGGGGATCAGAATTCTATGCCCAAAATCCAATCTATCCCAAAGAAAAAACGGTGGCGAACATCAATATCGATGGCATAAATCCCTACGGTAAAATGAAAGACATTGTGATCGTTGGAATAGGGCAATCCGATTTGGAAGAGTACCTAACAGAGGAAGCGAAAGCCTCAGGACGGTACACTGCTCCGGAACCCAATCCTGTTGCCGGGTATTATTTCCGCTCCGATCACTTTTGTTTCGCAAAAGTTGGGATACCCGCGTTGTATACCAATACCGGAATTGATCACGTTGAAAAGGGATCGGAATATGGAAAGCAATTACAGGATGACTATGTGGCCAAATATTACCACAAGCCATCGGATGAATATGATCCTGCTGTATGGAACCTGGAAGGTGCAGTGGACGATACTAAATTATTATTCAACGTGGGCAAACGCCTGGCCTTTGAAAAGACATGGCCCCAATGGAAAGAAGGTTCGGAGTTTAAAGCAATTCGGGATAGTTACATGAAGTAATTCCGGATTACATATTACCCTTGATGATATGAAACGATTCTTACCTTTTCTGCTTGTTCTTTCAGTGCTGTTTTGCTGTTCACCTTCAGTGAAACAAGCTGATGTGTTATTGGTTAATGGAAAAATATGGACTGGCGATGACACAAATGCCTGGGCGGAATGGGTAGCCGTGAAAGACGGAAAAATTCTGGAGGTGGGTTCTGCCGGGCAGTTATTCGCAGGCAAGGCTACTGAAACCATTGATCTGAATAAAAAACTGTTGCTCCCAGGTTTCAACGATTCACATGTTCACTTTGCATCAGCTGGCCATCTTTTGCTGAACATCAATTTGCTGGATGTTAACAACAGAGAATCGTTTATTGAGCGCATCAAAGAAACCACTCAACGCCTGCCAATTGGAAGTTGGATTACGCGTGGGGATTGGGGCGCTTATGAAGCGTGGGCGATGGGCTCGGCTGGTGGCGATACCCAAAAGCAAAAGTTTGTTCCACACCGAAACATGATCGATTCGATCGCTAAGGAATATCCTGTATTGGTAACCCGCTACGATCGTAAAATGGGATTGGCGAACGAAGCAGCATTGGATTTTCTGGGCATCGATTCCGATGATGGTATACTGGAAGGAGCCTTGTTAACGGATGCCCTTAAAAGAATTCCGGAAAAATCATTTGAACAAAAACTGGCGGAGTCGAGAAGAGCATTGGAAGAATGCAGCAAATGGGGTGTAACCACTGTACAGGATATGTCGCCCCCTGACCAACTTGATGTATATGAAGCTTTGAGAAAAAGCGGGGAGTTAACCTGTCGCATTAATTTCAGTCCGTCACGGCTCAGTGATTATGAAATGATGAAGAAGCAGGGATGGACGATTAATCATAATGAAACGCTAAAGCAAAAAACAGCCGGTGATGAGTGGATAAGTTTCGGCACATTAAAAACACATATCGATGGTATAATGGGTGCCCGTTCTGCCATGTTCTTTAAACCGTATGATGACAACGATTTTGAAAACCGAAACTGGCGGGGAAGCTGGCGCGAATTCTCTGGCGATATGCCATCCTTCAAGGAAATGATTATCAAGGCCGATGAAGCTAATATCCAACTGCGCATCCATGCTATTGGCGACATGGCCAATTTTATTTTACTCGACATACTGGATACCCTCAATGCGGTGAACGGTCCGAAGGAAAGGAGGTTCCGACTTGTGCATGCTCAGGTTATCCGTGAGGAAGATTTTCCCAAACTTCGCGGCAAAAATATTGTGGCGGAAGTACAACCCTATCACGTTACCGATGACATGCGCTGGATGGAAGAACGCATTGGAACAGAACGGTGTGAAGGTGCCTACGCCTTTAAAACATTACAGGAAAATGAATGTACGCTGTCCTTTGGCTCCGACTGGCCAGGCACCAATGCATCCTACTACCCGGTAAATCCACTCTATGGATTGTATGCTGCTGTAACCCGCCAAACATTAAGCGGTGAGCCATTAGAAGGTTGGTTTCCGGAGCAGCGCTTGAGCCTGGAAGAGTCACTTAAAGCCTATACTTATGGATCAGCATATGGTGCCTTCGAAGAAAATATAAAAGGAAGGATAATGCCCGGCATGCTGGCCGACTTCGCAGTTTTGGATACCGATCTGTTTACAACTTCACCAGAGCAATGGCTGAAAGCGAACGTTGTTTTAACCATAGCGGGCGGTAAAGTAGTGTTTCAGCAATAGGCTTAGGTGGATTTCGGA
>CAZCRJ010000072.1:0-9319 GCA_964501015.1 uncultured Roseivirgaceae bacterium
GGATCTATAGGATCTACACCCCATACATACCACCAATCTCCGGTAAGCTTAACATCAGCTGTTGTAAGGCCTGCAGGTGGAGTCCGTAAGGTTTTACCAACTCCTTCTGACCAGATGACCGGGAAGGAAAGGTTGTTACCGACAGTAGCATCACCACCACCGCCAGGACCACCTTTGGCTGCTGTGATATCAGCAGGAAATTCATTTAGTAAGTCGTCTTTTTCACATGCCGTGAAAAGCAATACACTGGCCAGCAACAGGCCAAAGCGCATTAGTGTTTTTGAGACTCTCATAATTGATAACCGTTAAGTTGTAAATACTATTATTTACAAACGCAACTTAGATTTGACTTTAGAGATTCGCGATGAGCGCTGTCACGCAGCGAAAAGATTGTTATCATCATAATATCATGTTTTTATACGAACCGACTGATTTAAATCGCATCTCTTGATAATGCAGATCATTGATAGAGTGTAATTGTCGATAGAAATTTAGGCATGCAACGAACAGAAACGCTGTTACGTGCAGCATAAGGAATACACTATATAAATTCTTTGGTTATGAAAAAATTAATGTATTTGATGGTGTCGCTAATGATGGTTTTTTCATTACAGGCACAGGACAGAGACAGAGATCATGACAAGGATCAAATCCGGTTGCGTGATTATGTACTCTATGAAAACGGAACAGTTTTACAAATAAAAGACCAGGACCGGATCCAATTAAAGGATCAGTTGAAATTGCATGACGGATCATTGGTAAGCCTTGATGGTACCTATAAAACTCCACTGGGCGAACAATTGCGGTTGAGGGATGGCGAATGCTTGGATATGGACGGAAATAAATACCTTAACCAGGAACAATTCCGCAATCAGTTACAATATCGCACTCAGGCCAGCAAACAGTTGCATTATATGATGCTGGATGGTAAGGTTTACCAGATTCAAAACCAGGTGCGCATTCAAATACGCGAACGCATCAAACTTCAGGATAATGCAACTTTAAAACCTGACGGAAAATATCAACTCAGGGATCAGAAACAAATGCGGTTACAGGATGGCGAGTGCCTTGACCCTTTGGGAAATCACTATGCAACTCAGGCACAATTCAGAAACAATGAACAAGTCAGGCTGCAAGCCATGGCGCAGGAGCACTACATGTTTAAAGATGGTAACATGTACGTTGTAAAAGACCAGCAGCAAACCCAGATACGGGAACGGCTGAATCTGCAAAGTGGCTTAACCATTAATCCGGATGGTACTTGTCAGTTACGTGATCGTGATCGGATTCAATTACGCGATCGTGAATGTATAGACCCTGAAGGAAATTTATATGGTTCACAGGAACAGTTCAGGTATCAGGCACAAATCAGGCTGAGGGCAATGAATCAGGAGCACTTCCTCTATGAAAACGGACAAATGTATGTCGTTCAGAATCAAGAGCGCGCACAACTTCGTCAACGCGAAACCATGCAGAATGGAACAGTAGTTAACCCTGATGGAACATTTCAGAACAGGAACCAGGCACAAGCAAGGTTAGGCAATGGTGAATGTCTTGATCCTGAAGGAACCAAGTATCAGAACCATGAACAATATCAGCAGCAAATCCAAACCCGGTATATGGCAATGGCTGAACCGCACTTCTATGTCAGGAATGGCAAGGTGTATCAGAACCAGAACCAGGTTCAGGTACAATTGAACGAACGCTGGAACCTGATGAACGGAACAGTGATCAATCCAGATGGAACTTACCAGGTAAAAAATGGCAAGAAAGAGAAAATGAAAAATGGTGAATTCATGGATTTGGATGGCAAACGGTACGAAAACCGGGAAATGTTCAGGGAAAAAATGGAGATGAGGGTTCAGGATAAGAAAGAAGCACAGGAACGCGAAAAAATGGAACGCAAAACTGTGGTTGAACCTAAGAAACGGATCGGTAGTTAATTTTTAAGTAACCTTCGGCAGCCCGGGAAACCGGGCTGTTGTTTTCACGAACGGCCATGAAACAAATTGCAGTTTTAGTGATTCTGGCATTATCGTTCACACTGGTTAATGCACAATCAGCCACGAGAAAGCGTGACACCACATCGATACCTTCCATGATGCGTTTTGGTATTAATTACAGAAGCGATTATTACTATATGGGGCGGGCCGATTCTGCAAAGGTTCCGTACCTATCACCTTCCATAACTTATTTTCATAAATCCGGTTTATTTCTGAGCGGGAACTTATCGTACTTAACAGTTCCGGAGCAAAACAGAATTGACATGTACAGCCTATCCGGTGGATATGATTTTTATCGCAATAAGTTTGCTGCCGGCATTTCAGTAAGCGAGTATTTTTTTAATGACTCAAGTTATGCTGTTCAGGCTGAAATGAGCACGTATGCATCCGCTTATGCTGGTTATGATTTCAATTTGTTTATGGTTATTGTAGATGGCAGCATTGGTGTAAGTTCTGAAAAGGATATCTTTTTAGGAGCAGAAATCAGCCGGTCATTTTATTTGTTCAGAGACCGCTTGCGGCTTACGCCTTCTTTTTATACCAACTTTGGAACACAGAATTATTATCGGGATTATTACACCAACCGCAGTATTACTACAGGTGGTGATGGTGGTAAGGGTGATGGTAAAGGTAAAGGCGATGGTGATGGAAATGGAACTGGTGATGGTGGCGGAGGAGATGGCGAAGGTTCCGGAAATGGAAGATCGGGCTCAGGATCCGGTGGTGGAATAGCAATGTCAGCTACAACCCCTCCTACTACTACGGTTATTACTGAGGTAACAACTCTTAATTCAGAGAAATTTCAATTGCTGGATTATGAAGTTAGCTTGCAGGCTAGCTATCGAATTAAAAATTTCCAATTTATTGGTATTACTACCGTATTGTTTCCGGTGAATCCTTCCACAGTGGTTACCGATCAGGGAACATATACAGAAGAGTTAAACACGGGCTTCCTGTGGTCGTTGGGTATTCGCTATACCATAAAATAAACAGCGCACTATATCTACTTACCGATAAGAATATACTGACAGCGCAATCAAATGCATGCATTGGCGTATAATTTCTTATTCCTTCAGCGAAGCACAAAGCATGCATAAAGTTTAATCCCTTTCAGAAGATTAAGAACACTATTCTGTTTATTACTATTTCTGTAATGCACCCTATAGCACTTAACTAATTAAACAGTTTTATTGAAGTGCATTACACAACATAAATCCAACACGAATGTTTTAGTAAAACAGTACTTTAATCTGACTAAAGTTTCTCTGTTTGGCAAACATCTCCAATACACTGTTGTTAAAACAGCTCACTAAACAATACTTGAAATGAAAAACGTAGTCGCTATCGTATTTGTTTTTGTATTTTCCACTGCTGCCGTAGCGCAATCAAAGGATGTTGTGGACATTGCTGTTGAATCTTCAGATCACACCACATTGGTGGCTGCTGTTAAAGCTGCTGACCTTGTTTCTACATTGAAGAGTGCTGGTCCGTTTACTGTATTTGCACCAACCAATGCGGCTTTTGACAAACTGCCTGAAGGCACAGTTGCCAGTTTATTGAAGCCAGAAAACAAAGCACAATTGGCTAAAATTTTAACTTACCATGTGGTGAGTGGCAACCTGGATGCAGCAGCCGTTGTGGCGGTCATCAAAGCCGGAAACGGAAAAGCTGTAGTCACTACCGTAAGCGGTGGTAACTTAACCTTAAGCCTGGATAAGGAAAGAGTAAAACTTACGGATGAATCTGGGAACACAGCATATGTAGTAGCCGCTGATTTGAAAGGAAGCAATGAGGTAGTACACGTAATTGACAGTGTAGTATTGCCTAAATAATTGGTTCTACAAAAGTTGAAAAGCTCACCGGTTCGGTGAGCTTTTTTTATTCCAACACGAAGCGAATGTTTTGCAGAGCATAAAAAAAGAACGCGAAGCAACTTCGCGCTCTTTAAGAGGAAGGCAATAAAGCCTTATTAAAAAAATCTATTTAGTTCATTTGAAAGGTAATGGGTAAACTGTATTTCACGTTTACTGCTTTACCATGCTGCTGTCCAGGTATCCACTTCGGCATAGCATTTACCACCCGAATGGATTCATCGCGGAAACTCTGATCTACATCGGCAGAAGTTTCATCGGTCACCACGGCATTACGCACCATTCCATCTGCGCCCACTATGAAGTCAACGAAAACAGTACCTTCCAATCCATTATCCTGTGCATTCTTCGGATAAATAAGGTTATTGTTGAGGTAGTTACGCATGGCATTTTTGCCACCATCAAAAGAAGGCTCAACTTCGGCCTTGTTAAAAACCAGAATCCCTGATGGATCCTTGTAGGTTGGTGATAACCTCACCAATTCGTCAAGGGCTACACGCCTCTTCTCTTCCCATTGAGCAATTTCCCTCTCTAATTCTGCTCTTCGTTCAGCTTTTGCCACAACAAGTTTTGCATTGGCTTCTGCTTGCTTAGTACTATCTGCCGCTCTAATGGCAGCTGCTTCTTCTGCGGCTTTCTTCTCAGATGATGGACCGCAAGCCTGTGTTCCAAAAAGGACAGCTGCCATAGCGAGAATGATTAAACTCTTTTTCATAGGTAGTATTTTTTTGTTTTTTGTTTAGTGATGAACAGTGATTAAAAAGTGTGCCAGTATGAGAATAAAGTTAAACTCGACTAATTGGCCTTCATTTGACGTACATACGAATCTTATGGGAAGATTTCTCTACACATAACAGGTTGGTTACCGATTAATCTACACAGTAAATCGACTCATTAACTTGCCTGTTTGTGCCAGTCCAGGAAGAGCCTGCCCGGTTTTTTAAGATAGCCTGACGTTTCAAAATGAAGGTTTACACCTCCAATCCTGTAAGAGCTTTTTTATGCTTTCAATATTTTTTGCTATTTGCATAGAATTATACCTATCCAATCGACATGGAAGCATACGGACAGATTTTGCTTATAGCGATGCCGGCCTTTTTATTTCTGGTATTGTTCGAAAAATGGTGGGGCTGGTATAGAGGTAACGACACCGTTCCCCTGAATGACATGATTTCCAGCTTAAGTTCTGGTGTAACCAACGCCACCAAAGATGTACTCGGACTTAGCGTAGCCATTATTGGGTATGGATGGCTTGTTGAACGCGTAGCCCTTGTTTCCTTTGAATCCAACTGGGTTACCTATGTCATAGCCTTTATGGCGCTTGATTTTGCCGGATATTGGGTGCATCGAATTTCGCATGAATACAACCTGTTCTGGAACAACCACATCATTCACCACAGCAGTGAGGAATACAACCTGGCCTGCGCCCTGCGGCAAAGTATTTCTTCCATTGTCAGGATTTTTGCCATATTTCTATTGCCTGCAGCAGTGCTGGGTGTACCGCAACAGGTGATTGCCATTGTTGCACCATTACATTTGTTTGCCCAGTTCTGGTACCATACGCGGCACATCGGAAAAATGGGCATCCTGGAACACATTATCGTAACACCATCGCATCACCGCGTGCACCATGCCATTAATTCCCAGTACCTGGATAAGAATTACTCTCAGATTTTTATTTTCTGGGATAAGCTCTTCGGAACATTCCAGAAAGAGCTGGACGATGTCACTCCTGTTTACGGTGTAACCCGCCCTGTCCATACCTGGAACCCGATCAAAATTAACTTTCTCCACCTCTGGCTCTTGATTAAAGATGCCTGGCGAGCCCAGCGCTGGTGGGATAAACTGCGCATTTGGTTTATGCCCCTGGGCTGGCGACCGGAAGATGTTGCACAGGCCTATCCTGTTTTTAAAATTGAGGATGTCTATCACTTTGAAAAATATAGTCCGAAGCTTTCGCCCTCCCTCCTTGCGTGGAGCTTAACACAACTGGTAGTATTATTCCTGCTGATCAGTTATTTGTTTGGAAACATTGCCACCATTGGAGCACCCGATATGTTCTATTATGGCGGATTTATTTTCCTTACCGTGTATGCCTATACAGAGTTGATGGATAAGAATCCGCAGGCATGGGTATGGGAGATTCTGAAGAATTCCTTCGGGTTGTATCTGCTCTTCTCTTCAGGTGACTGGTTCGGATTAAATACCTTCTTGCCCGGTGCAGTGTATGCCCTGATTGCCTATTTCGCCATCTCTACCAGTGCTTCATTTTATTTCTCTTTCCGCGAAGTTCAACGTGATGTTGAAATGCAGGAAACAGCCAATCAGCGTTGATCATGCTGTCAACCTGATCCCGTTGAAGTAATGATTTTGGAAAAGCGTATTCATCTTCCTGATCTCCTTCTGTATGAAGATGATGTGCTGTTGGTAGTAAATAAACCGGCAGGGCTGATGGTGGAACCGGATCGGAATAACCACCCCAACCTCCTGCACCTGGTGCGGCAGTACATCAAAAAAAACCGTTCACCCAATGAGGCCATTCACCGTCTTGATCGCCCGGTAAGCGGCATTGTATTATTTGCCGTCAGGCGATCGGTGTTAAAAAACCTAAGCGAACAGTTTGCTGAACGTAGGGTTAAAAAATATTACCAGGCCCTTACGGAACACGCTGTTGGGAATCATGAAGGAACCCTGGAGCAGTGGCATCGCAAAGAAAAGAAAAAGGCTGTGTTGTATGATCATGAAATGGAGTATGCGGAAAAGGCCATCCTTCACTACACACATGAAGCCGTTGATGATCTGCTATATAAGTGGACAATAGAACTTCATACCGGAAAGTACCATCAGATTCGCGCACAACTAGCGCATATCGGCTGTCCCATTATTGGTGACACGCTTTATGGATCCACACGATCCTATCATCCCAATCAAATTGCCTTGCATGCTTACAAACTTATTTTTCATCACCCTATTACGGATGAAGAAATGATCATGGAAACAAAGGGGCAGTCATTAAACACTACGCGATTAATATAACGTTGGAATAAACGGTATAAAAAATGCCGGAAGGTTTCCCTCCCGGCATTCTTTCGCCAATTCTACTTATTTGCCAAACGAAAACACATGCTGACCGCTAACAGAAGAAGTTCTGCCCGAGCCAAGCGTGGTTTTATTCCAGGTTAGTCCGAGTTTCAGAGACGTGCTGGTTATTTCCTGAATAGTCACCGCCAGGCCATCATTGCGTACGATGGCTGTCGCATCCGGTGACGTAAATGCCCATGTTCCTGTTGCCGGCCACACTACACCGCCATTAGTTGATGTAAAGGTTGTGATGCCAAACGTCAGAATCAGGTCATCATACACGGCCGTTTTGTCGGTTCCGTCTACAGTAACTGTTGTCATTTTCCAGGCAGAGCCGGTGAGTAATGATCTTACCTGGTCTTCCTTGGAGGATTCATTGTCATCACTGCAATTGGAGAAGGTAAAAAGTACACTGCCTACTGCCAGCAGCAGGAAGCGTTGAAAAATTGTTTTATACGTTAATTGTTTCATTGTCGTGTTAGTAAGGTGGAATACGTTTTTACTTCTTGATTACTTTTAGTTGGTAGATCCTTGTATCAACCTGAATGCGGAGGAAATACATGCCTTGTGGCAAGTGCTGCACATCTGCACGATACACATCCTCATTCTTTTGCAAATCAAGAACCGTGTGTCTTCCGGATATGTCAATGAGTTGTGACTGACCAACATTTCCATACAGACCTTTGATCTCGATAACGTTCTCAGCAGGATTCGGATAAACCTCTACTTTACCAAATGAGGATTTCACTTCACCGGTTATTATCAGCACCGTTTCTTCAGAAAATTCACTGATACAATCATCTACCATAACCTGCACTTTATACACCCCTTCTGTTGTAACGGCAAGCGTAACATTGGTTGCCCCCGTAATAGCAGTACCATTTAAAAACCACTGGTTTCCTGCAGCAGCATTGGAGGTCAATGTGACGGTTTCGGTATTTGCGCCACTAATTGTTATGGTTGGTTTTGCTGGTTTGATGCAGAAACTCTGGTTTACAGGAATTGCCGGACTGAACGAAGAATTTCCTGTTTGGTTTGCGGTGATCACTGCCCTGCCCGCCTTAACCAAGGTAACCTGGTTTCCACTGATGGTAATTTTATCAGAGGTTGTCGTATACGATACAGGCAACCCTGAACTAGACGTTGCGCCTAACGCAAAAGGTGCGTTCCCTAGCGTCTTGTCAGGTATTGCGGGGAACGAAATTGTTTGTGATTGCGCTTCTGTTCCTGCACCGAATTTAACATCATCAAAGTAATATGTATTTTCGCCTGCAATAGCACCTGTCACACCAAAGTTAAAGAAGATCGAAACTTTGTTGTAATTGAAGGCAAGATCTAAAGCAGGGGTACCACTAACATTTGTGCTGAAATCAAAAGTTAGTATTTGCCAGTTACCGGCAACAGTAGTCGTTGCTTCGGTTTCCACTGATTTCGTTCCATCTTGTGAGTCTTCCACTTTAAGACGAACAGCGATGTTTGCATCGGGTGACCATATACGAACATTCATTTTTGTTTCCCCGGTGGCAAATGGAATCTTGCTACTGAAACCGGTACCGTTAGCCGTGCTTATTGTCGTTCCTGCCCACAGCTCAGCAGTGTTTGATTTAATCACCTTCGCTACGGTATTCGATGCATTGGTAGGATCTTCTACTATAGAGGAATCATCGGCTCCACCAAATCCAATAAGGCCATAGGCTACCGTAGGATCATCAAACGTTACCGGAAGATTCATCTGGGTTAATCCACTGCTGGTGCCGGTAGTTAACGAAATGTCATCGAATAGGTATGTAAAGTTGGCAGAGCCATCGCCCGGTGTTCCCAGATCAAAAATCAACACAATTTTCTGGTATTGATTGGTAGTGCTGACGGCACTGTAATCGAACGTTAATTCTTCCCAGGCATTGGCCACTGTTCCAATAGCTTCCTGTTCAAAACTGATGTTGCCATCGGTTTGGTTTTCAACTTTCAGTAAAAGCTTTGCGCCAACACGGGGCATGAATACCTTCACCTTGAAAATCTTATTCGTAGAAAAATCGATTGGGGATGCAAGGGAGATAAATGAACCACCCCACGGCTGGCCGGCATTCTTCACCATCTTCCCTACTTTAGCAGACGTGTTGATCCCACTGCTTTGTGGATTGTCGATCACAGTTACCTGACCGCCATCAAAATCTGTGAAAGCATAGGTGATTGTTGAAGATTCAAAATCCAATGGCAATACCGGACCCGTTGGTGGTGTGACACCTCCTGTGGTTAACGAAATGTCATCGAACAGATATGTGAAGTTGGCAGAGCCATCGCCAGGTGTACCCAGATCAAAAATCAACACAATTTTCTGGTATTGATTGGTAGTGCTGACGGCAC
>CAZCRJ010000073.1:0-9312 GCA_964501015.1 uncultured Roseivirgaceae bacterium
CAGGTTTTACGTTGTATTTGTACTTGTTTTTGTTGTAAAGCGAAGTAAGTGTTCGGGGGGAATCATGACTGGAGGTAAGGTTCATCATGGCATAGTTACTTGGCTTGCGCAGATTCGCTTGCAATGCCGTAAGGCTGTCAATAAATGCGGATACTGGCAGGGCATCAGGAGCACTGTTGAAAAAATGACGGGCAACTTTGTACCACCGGTAATTCATGGGGGCATCAAAAATATCTCCCCGTAAAAAGGGTTCGGGATCAAGCAGTTCATCGGGCCACTTTTCCCACCAGAGTTCTCCCAATAAATAGGCATCTGGATTGATGCTGCGCACGAGTGACCGGTATTCACGCCAGAACCCAAGCGGTACTTCTGCCGCCACATCCAAACGAAAGCCATCTACACCATCGGATGGATCACCATCTCCGTTCGGATCGAGCCAGCGCCTTGTAATTGCAAAGATGTGCGCCTTTACCGCCTCGTTATACAGGTTTCCTTCATACGCCTGCACCCGCGAATGATCTGGCACAACCGTTTTCCTGATTTCCGGTAACTCAGTTACACCACTCCATCCGGCAAAGTCAAATTCATTTTCAGTAGTAGCAGGGTTATCAAATTGCTTTACGGAATACCAATCCGCATACGCAGAATTCTCCTGGTTTTTCACTACATCTTTCCAGGCCCAAAACGTATGGCCGGTATGATTCCATGAATAATCCAGAATGACCTTAATACCACGCGCATGAAATTCTTCGATCACCTTCAGGAAAAGTTTATCGGCTTCGGTATACAACCAGGTTGCAGAATCAGCAGGATTTTCAGTGGCCATAGTTTGCCGGTCTTTTTCCGGATTGGGACCAAAATTTCGGTCGATATGGTGCCAGTACCGCACATCATATTTATGCGCTGAAGGAGCATCATTCAGGGGATTAAAATACACTGCCGTGATGCCCAGCGAATCGAGGTAATCGAGTTTGTGCAATACGCCCTGAAGGTCGCCACCATACCTTCGCAATTGTACTTTCTGATCGAAAGACGAAATCGTATGGCGGCCAAAAACTTTTTTACCGTCAAGTTCCTTGAAGTATGGATCTTCTTTATACCAGTCTTGTGTCCAGGGGGTGACTGTCCAGTTTACTGGAATAAAGCCCGGATAGGCTCCTTCAACATCTATCCGCGTGGGGTCATTGGAAGGGTCACCATTGTAAAAGCGTTCCACAAAAATCTGGTACCAGATTACTTCCTTGGACCATTGCGGAGGGTCTTCAAATCGCGTGGTAGTAGCTGTTACGGAGTGTTCCGTGGAAGGATATTGTGTACAGCCCAGGAAAAGCAGCAGGAGCAGCGGTAAAATAGGACGAGCATTTTTCATAATTAAAAGTACCAAGTTCGGACAACAATTATGCGGTACAGATTGGGGAACTATGCGAATTTTTTTGAAGGTTGAATCCATGAAGAATGGACACTTACGAAATCAGTTTTTCCCATACTTCACTGTTACATAACGGATTGTTTCGTTCATTACGTTGACTAGTTTCTGTTTATCGATGTCCGATAGTTTTTTGATGTACAGACATGCAGCTCCTCGTTTAAATTTGCCCAGATCCTTCAATAAGTGTTCATGCTCCTTAAGTCCGGTAAAGACATAAAGGGAAATAGCTGCTTTCCGTGGAGAGAAACCTAAAATCGGAGCATCGCCCTCGTGTCCGCTGGCATAGGTATAATGGTAGTTTCCAAAACCGATTATGCTGGGGCCCCACATCTTTGGGGCGTACCCGGATATTGTTTGCATCAACTCAACCAAGGCATAGCTGTCTTCACGTTTTTGTTGTGTTGAAACAAACTCATTAATAAAGTCCAGGACATTTTTAGTTGTTTCGGAAGTTTTGTTTTTAGCCATAGGTGAAAGTGGTTTTAACAAGATCAAATTTTTTCCTGTGAGCAGTGGTACCCTGAAGCGGGGATAGGGGATGGAGAGGTCAAGTAGAGTACAATCCGATTCGGGAGCCGAGCAAAAGCCTGATTGAAGATAACGAATCCGCATCAATACGTAATCTCTACTACTTTTTTCTTCTGCAGTTTTTGCATCGGCTTTGGAACAATGGCTAAAATTTCCGCTTTAAGGCTTTTAATCAGCTTTGTTTTAAGATGATTGCGGTGGGTTACCAGGCTTACTTCACGTGCCGGGGTGGGTTCTTTTAAGCGCTTCACCAGCTTCATCTGTGATGGGCTGAATTCCATTACGGCCAATTCCGGCAGAATGGTAATGCCATCACTTTTATCGACCATTCTTTTTAAGGTTTCAATATTGCCGGTTTCGTATTTGAAATGGCGGTCAGAATATTTTTGCAGCTCACACAGGTTTAACACCTGAGACCGGAAACAATGCCCTTCCTCCAGCAGCCAAAGTTTACGGGGATCAATGTCGGTGGGAAGTACATACTTTTTGTCGTATAATACATTTTTTCGGGAGACATAGACAAAGAGTTCTTCATAGAATAGGACATCCTCCTTGATGGAGGAATCTTTTAACGGAGTGACTACAATGCCACAGTCTAACCGGTTGTTTTTTAATTCCTGTACTACTTCTTCGGTAATCGTTTCTTTAATCACCAGGTTTACCTGAGGATATTTTTCACGAATGTTCCTGAACAACTGGGGCAGCAGGAAGGGAGCCAACGTTGGAATGATTCCAATGCGGAGTTCACCGGTCATGGTGTCCTTCTGATCAGCTATCATCTGATGGATCATCTCTGCTTCCCGCAAAACAATGCGAGCCTGTGCGATTATACTTGTCCCCATTTCAGTGGGGATTACGGGCTGTTTTGTACGATCAAAGATTTTCAATCCCAGCTCTTCTTCCAGCTTCTGAATTTGCATGCTGAGGGTAGGCTGGGTAACAAAACATTTTTCGGAGGCCAGTACAAAATGCCGGTACGTGTCAAGGGCGGTGATGTATTCCAGTTGAGTCAGAGTCATAGATATTAGCTATATATTTATAAAGATAATCAATTTGATTTATTATCGATAAGGGGGTAACATTGTCTCCTGATCAGGTTCCGGCTATGACGTTGGTCATGGCGCTGGCAATCAAAAAACAGTATCATTATCGAATAATTTCTAACACTTCATTAATCAATAAAAAATGGAAAATAAAACATCTCCCAGTACGAC
The DNA here is from genome assembly GCA_964501015.1 of uncultured Roseivirgaceae bacterium. Classification (GTDB taxonomy): domain Bacteria; phylum Bacteroidota; class Bacteroidia; order Cytophagales; family Cyclobacteriaceae; genus UBA2336. The sequence goes on from CAZCRJ010000073.1 coordinate 3,172, forward strand.
CATGAATGGCGAAGGACAGTGCCCCTTTCATGGTGGACCACTCAAGCAAGGTGCCGGTGCCGGTCCGCGTAACCGCGACTGGTGGCCCAATCAGTTGAAATTAAATATCCTTCGACAACACTCTTCCCTGTCTAACCCGATGGGCGAATCATTTAATTATGCTGAGGAATTCAAAACACTGGATCTGGCTGCTGTAAAAAAGGATATCGTTGATCTGATGACCACTTCACAGGAATGGTGGCCTGCCGATTACGGTCACTACGGTCCATTCTTTATCCGGATGGCATGGCACTCAGCCGGTACTTACCGCATTCAGGATGGTCGTGGGGGAGCTGGTGCTGGCACACAACGCTTTGCGCCACTCAACAGCTGGCCCGACAATGCGAACCTCGACAAAGCCCGTTTACTGCTGTGGCCGATCAAACAGAAATATGGTAAAAAATTATCATGGGCCGACTTGATGGTTCTAGCAGGAAATTGCGCGCTGGAATCTATGGGCTTCAAGACCTTCGGTTTTGGTGGTGGACGAGAAGATGTTTGGGAACCGGAAGAGGACGTGTACTGGGGTTCAGAAACGGAATGGCTGGGCGATAAACGCTACAGTGGTGATCGTGAATTGGAAAACCCGTTGGGCGCTGTTCAAATGGGGTTGATCTATGTGAATCCTGAAGGACCCAATGGCAATCCTGATCCGCTGTTGGCCGCCCGCGACATTCGCGAAACCTTTGGCCGTATGGCAATGAATGATGAGGAAACGGTGGCCCTGATTGCCGGTGGTCATACGTTTGGAAAAACACACGGAGCGGGAGATCCCCGTCAATTCATAGGACCGGAACCGGCTGCTGCAAGCATCGAAGAGCAGGGCCAAGGCTGGAAGAATACGCTGGGCAGTGGCAATGGAGTAAACACCATTACCAGTGGTTTGGAAGGTGCATGGACTACCACGCCAACCAAATGGAGCAATAACTTTTTCTGGAACCTCTTCGGATACGAGTGGGAATTAACCAAGAGTCCCGCAGGTGCACAGCAATGGATACCAAAGCATGGTATGGGCCAGGGCACCGTACCGGATGCGCATGATCCTTCCAGGCGTCATGCACCGATTATGCTTACAACCGATCTGGCGTTACGCGTTGATCCGGCATACGAGAAAATCTCAAGACGCTTTCTTGATAACCCTGATCAGTTTGCCGATGCGTTCGCACGCGCCTGGTACAAACTGACACACCGCGACATGGGGCCGATTGTGCGCTACCTTGGTCCAGAAGTGCCGAAGGAAGAACTGCTTTGGCAAGATCCTATTCCGGCAGTAACCCATAAATTGATTGACACTAAGGATATCGCTTCGCTTAAAGCGAAAATCCTTGATTCAGGATTAACGATATCGCAACTGGTATCTACGGCCTGGGCCTCTGCCTCCACTTTCCGTGGTTCGGATAAGCGTGGTGGTGCAAATGGTGCACGTATACGACTAGCACCTCAAAAGGACTGGGAAGTAAACAATCCTGCTCAACTGGCTAAAGTGCTGGAGAAGCTTGAAGCAATCCAGAAAGAGTTCAACAGTGTACAGGCAGATAAGCAGGTTTCATTAGCTGATCTGATTGTGTTGGGCGGATGTGCAGCAATTGAAAAAGCAGCGAAGAATGCAGGACATGACGTATCAGTTCCCTTTACTGCCGGAAGAGCTGATGCCTCCCAGGAGCAAACGGACGTGGAATCATTTGCAGCACTGGAGCCTGCCGCTGACGGATTCCGAAATTACTTCAAACCAAGACATGCGGTAACATCAGAAGAATTACTGATCGACAAAGCCCAGTTAATGACGCTTACAGCGCCCGAGATGACCGCACTCGTAGGGGGCATGCGTGTGTTGAATACCAACTTCGATAATTCAAAGCATGGTGTATTCACCAAGCAACCTGAAACACTGACCAACGATTTCTTTTTGAACCTGCTGGATATGAATACGACCTGGAAAGCGCTTGACAGTGGAAGCCACGCATTTGCGGGCAGCGACCGTAAAACAGGTCAGGTGAAGTGGACAGGTACTCGTGCCGATTTGATTTTCGGCTCGAACTCCGAACTGAGGGCAATCGCTGAAGTATATGGTTGTGTGGATGGTCAGGATAAATTCGTAAAGGATTTTGTGGCAGCATGGAACAAGGTGATGAACCTCGACCGCTTCGACTTAGCCTGATTCAACATGGAGTACGTAAAATGGAAAAGGTGGCCCGGAATGGGTCACCTTTTTTTATGCATAGGTGTGATAGGAGTGAAGATATGCCTCACCACTTACTTCACAATTTTTCCTTCAAGCATTCTAGAGGTTAAGCCCATAAATTCAACATACATTTTTATTTCAATCTGAACCTTTATTTCTTGATCAGTCTCCTCAAAATTCAAAATCCAATTTTCGCTTCTGATGTTCTCTTCCACAAACCGTGCGGTTAATTCAAGGGTGGAGGCGCTAGTCCAGGAATAGTTCACTGCAACTTGTATCGGTTTAACTTGTGTTGGCCGTGGAGCGTTGGCTAGTGTGTATAACATGGTGTGATTAAATTTCCAGTTGTCGAGGCCTGCCACGATTTCATGCTGTTCAGTACCGCGGTCAATTTGTATCTGCGCATCTGTATTCGTTAAGGATAGGGTCAATGCCTTTATTCCTGTTTCATTTTCCGCAATCTCAATTCGTTTTCCGGATATCGTATTCAACAATGGTGATGGTACTGAAGATGATCCTTTTGATGTGGACAATGAAGCGATTCGTTGTGCCAATTCCGCGGAAGCATTTTTATCTTCCGGTAAGGGTGAGTCCTGCATGGCGGGAAGTATATTTTCCCATACCAGGTTTAATACTTCTTGTGTGTTTGTTGCCGCGGAAGTCAAAACCACAACAGCATCTTTTTCTGGCAGCACGATAATAAACTGCCCTCCTAATCCATCGGCCCGGTAGGAAGCATTCCTGCCCCTCCAAAACTGATACCCATATCCCTGTTCCCAGTCATTCAACTCTTTGGGTGTCTTATTCTCAGGAGCATTACTCATGATTTGTAGCGCTGTTGCTTCCTCTATCCAGGCTTGAGGAACAAGTTGTTCTCCGTTCCATTTCCCTTTCTTTAACAATAGTTGACCGAATTTTGCCATGTCTACCGATTGAAGTCTCAACCCAATGGCGCCAAACGTATACCCTCCGGGTGCTTCATCCCAGGTAAAATTCGTGATGCCCAACGGATCAAATAATCGGGGCTTCAAGTAGTCTGCTAACTTTTCTCCAGTAGCTTTTTGAACAATTGCCGACAACATGAACGTAGCCATGTTGTTGTATTTAAAAACACTGCCGGGCTTATGTTCAACAGGGGAGGATAAAAAAGTTTTAGGCCAATCCGTGGAACCTCGGGCAGTAAAGAGCGGATCATTATTCATTCCGGCCGACATTTTAAGCAGATCCTGAACGGTCATTTCCTTCATGAATGCACTGAGTGTATCCGGTAGGGATTCCGGAAAAAAGGAGACCACCTTGTCGGTAAGCTTGAGTTTATTTTCAGCAATGGCCATGCCTACTCCGGTGGAAGTAAAACTTTTGCTCACGGAAAACATGACATGCCTTAACTCTTTCACATAGGGATTCCACCATCCTTCTGAAACAATTTTCCCATGACGCATAATGACGAAACTGTGAAGTTCATTCTCACCCTTTTCAACAGCGTCAAGAAACTTTACAATTCCAACTGAAGATATGCCCTCTGCTTCCGGAGTGCTGACGGGAAGTGTGTTTTGCGATTGTGTGCCTTCATTACGGGTAGTGCTACAGGAATAAAACAAACACACCAGGATTGCAAGTGAAAGCGTTTTGCGAAATGTTGGTAATATTTTCATAAGGGAGTCAATGATATTTTGAAGGTCAATGACTGCTCTGTCAGACCATTGAATTCTATAACCACTTCTCATAAAGCTTTTTCACTTCCTTATGGGGTTTTAGCCTGCCAGCTTTAATGTCAGCAAGACCTTTGTCGATGGCATTTTTTTCTTCGTCTGATAGTTGTTCCCACCAATCTGTTTTTGAGCGACTCTCCTTTAACATTTTCAGTCTTGCGATTGAAGTCTCGTCCTCTAAAGTTGTAACCCACTTGATAATTTCAAGTTTGACTTTCTCCATATTCATATCGCTTGCTTTACTTTTCATAGTGTCACCAATTTAGTAATTTTGAGTGACTTGCCTTTATGACCATCGGTATAGTTTGGTAATGACTTCTATTTTCTTGTGATTTAGCGGATAGATTTATTTTACGTCTGTCTCGTCCACACGTTTGAGGTAAATGGTAAACGTAGTACCACTGCCAACCTTGCTCTCTACTTCTATTCTCCCGCCCTGGTTAGTAACCATCTTGTTCACGATAAATAATCCGATTCCTGTTCCCTCTGTATTGGTGCTCAACCGGGTGAATTTGGAAAATATTACTTCTTTCTTTTCGGGCTCAATTCCGATTCCATTATCCTTAATGGAAAGCAGAGTAAATTGTTCTTCGTCTTCTGTTTTAATGAATATCTCAGGGGGTACATCCGGTCTTGCACATTTAACGGCATTGCTGAGTAAATTATAGAGAATGCTTCTAAGGTTCTTTTTTGAAAAATGAATTTCAGGAACAAGAATATCAGTATTTATTGTGGCGCGTGATTGATAGAGCTGATCTTTCAACGTAAATTTAACATCCGACAATATCTGTTCAACGTTAATGGCATCAGGCGTACTGTTTACATCGCTTTCTATTTTAATAATATCGGTAAGTTCATAAATCATTTCCTTTAACGAGCGTGCCGACTCCTCAATCTTTTTCATGTAATCCCTGACGTCTTCCTTGGCATCATTGGTAATGGCAAATTTCAGCAACTCCACCAACATCACCATATTGGTTAAGGGGCCTCTGAAATCGTGCGAAACAGAGTAAATAAATGTTTCATGGTCAGCATTTATTTTTTCAATATCAATTTTATCATTAATCCGTCCGGTAATGTCAATGAAGGTTATCACCACACCATTCGTTGTCTTTGTTTTATTAATGATGTATGGGAGTATGTTCATCTGAAACCAACGCTTGTCGGGTGTTTGAAATTCATCCTCAATATCATCGTTAGTAGTCATTACTTTCTTGATTTGCGCAGTCAGGCCTTTCAGTTGGGAAAGCGATGCGATATCAGAAATGGATTTCCCAATATCTTCCTTTACTAACTTAAAGTGAGCGTTTGCCGGTGGGCTGAACTTTCGTAAAATCAAGTCAGCATCAATAAACAATTGGGGTATTATTGTATTTCTAAAATAGTTCTCTAACTCTTCGTTTAGTTCAACGAGTTTTTTTATTTTCTTTTTCTCAATGGCAACTTTCGTACTCATAACAATAGTGTTTACTGACCATTTAGGTGATAATGATCATGTGGGATATAGCCCTCGAAGGTGTAGCATTGTCTTCTAAAATGTATTACATGCCAATAGTGAAATGTTATACTCTTTACAGTTTTGAGACTATATACGCTTTGGCAGTCCTGGCTCTTTGATGATTACCGCTTCTTTGATTTGCGTTTCGGTTGCCAGGGCGTAGAATTATTTTTAATTTAAGACATGAAGTTGAAATCTATCCCCGTTCTGCTTGTCTTCTTTCTGATGGTCTATTGCACTACCCCGGAGACAACAATGAATTCATCCCTCTACCAGGAAATCTCGCGTCAACCCTTTATTGAAGGTAAGGCGCAATACCTCGCCTCGCCTTTTGTTACGGCAGGCGATCGGGTTTACCTGGTGGGCCATCAGGATGGAAGTTTTCCCGATCTCGGTTGGCATGTTACGGGGGAAATGGGAGGCATCTGGAATCATCCAATAAAACTCATGGATGGTTTTGTTGCACGGTTGAAAGTTCAGCGAAGTGAAGTTGCATTTTGTCTAGACAAAGCCGACACGTTTATCAACTACCCGATGGCCAACCGCCATCATTTTTCATGGGCCAGCGAGAGCCTGGAAGTTGACCGATCTCAATTCGTGCCCGATGGAGTGGAAGGTATGATCGTAGAATTCCGTATCGTCAATAGGGGTAGTGACACGAAAGATTTGATTTTTGATTTTACCGGACAAACGGACCTGCGCCCCACCTG
>CAZCRJ010000074.1:0-9235 GCA_964501015.1 uncultured Roseivirgaceae bacterium
CGTATTCTTCCGCCACAATTTTGAACGCTGTGCTACACCAAAGCGATGCTGCTCATCGATTATCGCAAGGCCGAGGTTTTTAAACTGTACCTTTTCTTCCAGTAGCGCATGTGTTCCGATTAGTATTTTCAGCGTGCCATCTTCCAATCCCTGATGAATTGCTTTTCTGTCTGACTTTTTTGTTGAGCCGGTAAGTAAAGCAGCTGTAATCTGTAGTTGATCGGCATACCGACTTAATGTTTTATAATGCTGCTGGGCTAATATTTCTGTTGGGGCCATAAGTGCGCACTGGGCTTCTCCACCCAGAGCAAGTAGCATGCATATAAACGACACAATGGTTTTTCCACTTCCTACATCACCCTGTAACAAGCGATTCATTTGTTTGCCCGAACGCATGTCGCCATAAATTTCTTTGATCACGCGCTTTTGTGCGTTCGTTAGTGGGAATGGGAGATGGTTATTATAAAACCGGGTTAGCTCGGCAGCATCATTAAAAACCTGTCCGCGATATTTTTCTTTTCGTACCAACTTGAGTTTCAATAACCGAAGCTGGATATAAAACAATTCTTCAAACTTTAACCGCTGTTGTGCCTCCGCGAGTACGTGCTGATTCTGGGGGAAGTGAATGTTCAGCATCGCCTTACGCTTATCGATCAACGTATAGTGTTGTAAGATTCGCTCCGGAAGTGTTTCGTGAATTTTATCCTTACCCTGTACTAATAATTCCTGTTGCAACTTGGCAATAGCTTTACTGTCGAGGTGACGTACACGAAGTTTCTCCGTGATGGAATAAACCGGTCGCAGGTATCCTCCTTTTTCCTGCTTGGGTTTGACAACATCCAGCTCCGGATGCACCAGTGAAAACTTATCAGCATATCGAGTGGGCTTTCCGAATACACAATATTCGGTTCCGGGCATCACTTTCTCCATCACCCATTTAATACCCTGAAACCAAACCAGTTCAAGAGAGCCTGTTTCATCCGATAATAGTGCCGTCAATCTTTTTTTTGCTCCTGAGCCAACCAGTGTCTTCTGTGTGATTTTCCCTTTCAACTGAACAAACGGCAACTCATCGTGCAATTCTTGTATGGAATAAAATTTTGTGCGGTCTTCATATCGGAATGGATAGTGCTGAATCAGATCACCGAACGTGATAATCGATAACTCTTTGTTGAGCAATGCCGCGCGTTGTGGGCCAACGCCTTTCAGGAATTCAATAGGAGTATCAAAAAAACGGTGCATGTTTTTCGGCTGTTACAAATCAATTAAAAATTAATGGAAGTTAGTGCACATTGTTTATTAAACTATCCTGCGCAATACCATTTGAATACCCTATCTTTGGGTTACCTCTTAATAAGCTTTCATATTCAAGTGTTATGAAATTACCAGCGACCCTCTATCGTGGAATTGAGTTTGTGCGGATTGAAGACCTTCCTCCTAACCAACAACATGTATTACAATTAACTCCCGAGTTTCCTGAACGAATCAAAATTCTGATGGATAGTAAGATTACGAGTGATTGTCTTTTATATACTGCCTATGTATTATGGTACACCACGGTTTACCATATAAAGGCAATCCCTGAGCCTCAGCCTGTCAGGCAAAGCGTATCACCAGAAGGTGTACTGGTGCTGAATAAAGTCTGATTCCTTTCACTCCGGCCAAATACCAGTATCCGGAACTATTTCCAGTACATTTCCCTCTGGATCTTCAAAATAAAAGGATTTGCCTCCCGCTGCCCAGGTAACTTCTTCTGTAATAACAATGCCTTTGGAGATAATCCATTCTTTTGCCTTAGTATACTCCGTTAGCGCCACCTCAAATGCAAAGTGCTGTTTGCCCGCACCATAATGTGGTGGCGGGCTGATTTTATATTTTGAATCTTCCGGATTAAAAATCAATAAAACGGAGGTGCCTGCCTGGAAGAATACATGCTTATCTTTTACATAGCTGATCAACGGAAGCTCCAGTACCTCTTCATAAAAAGCTTTTGCGCGTTCCAGATTTTGGCAATAGAGACATGTCTCCTTTATCTTAAGAAACTTCATGATTTATTGTTGGCTGCAGAGCCTCATTTTCGCGGCTTTATACTGTTCCCATAGTTTGTGTAAAATTTCAGCTGCAGGTTTAACCTCATGAATAGCAGCAGCAACCTGACCGATCTCTAATTCTCCTTCCTCAAGATCACCTTCAAACATACCCTTCTTGGCACGGCCTCTGCCCAAAAGTTGCTTAAGTTCCTCTGCGCTTGCTCCTCGCTGCTCAGCTGAGTACACCTGCTGAAAGAATTTATTTCGGATAAGCCTTACGGGGGTTACCTGCTTCATGGCCAATAAGGTATCTCCTTCACCCGTGCGTACAATTTCCTGCTTAAACTTTTCATGTGCCGATGATTCTTCACTTGACGCAAAAAGACTTCCCACCTGAACACCATCAGCGCCTAATGCTTCTACGGCAAGTATAGCCTGACCAGAAGCAATGCCCCCAGCTGCAATCAGGGGAATGGTAATGGCCTCACGTACCAGCGGTATTAACACCAACGTTGTAGTTTCTTCCCGTCCGTTATGGCCCCCCGCCTCAAAACCTTCTGCCACCACCGCATCAACACCTGCCAGCTCTGCTTTTTTTGCAAACTTCACACTTGAGACAACATGCACTACTGTAATCCCCTGCTCCTTTAACTTACTTGTCCAGGCAGAAGGATTTCCTGCCGAAGTAAAAACGATCTTTACCCTCTCACGTATGATGATATCCATGAGTTTATCAATATCCGGATAGAGCAATGGAACATTTACGCCAAAAGGTTTTTGGGTAGCTGATTTTGCTTTGCGGATATGTTCCTCCAGTACTTCCGGATACATAGACCCTGCACCGATCAGGCCCAAACCGCCCGCATTGCTTACGGCTGACGCCAGCCTCCAGCCACTACACCAAACCATGCCTGCCTGTATTATTGGCACATCAATATTAAAGAGATGCGATACCCGGTTTGTTGAATTTTCCATACCCCAAAAAACAAGCTAAAACCAGTAAATTCCAACATACCGTTCTGAATATCTGTACCTTATAAAAAGGCCATAAAAAGAGTCAGGTTTTCCTTGCTCAAAAGTTGTCCACAAAGAATTGATTGATTTCAGTGGCTGTAAATATCTGTAATACAGTAACTTAACGCTTAACAAAGAGGTAATGTGGATAAGTGCTTCAATTTGTGGAAATCTTTTAGAGGTCAATTCTCATCTTGTAAGTGCCTGAATTTAAGCTCTTTTGCAAGATAAAGCCTGTCCTTAAAAATCAACCAGGAATGTTGCTAAACGGAACAAGTTTTGCAGGTTAGCCGTTAAAACACCAATGAGAAAAAGTATACTACTAGGGTTATTCCTTCTACCCCTCCTGATTTACGCACAAAATAAAGCTCAAATCATCAAGCTCCCACAATTACAGGAGCTGATTGAGGCCAAAACGGACCACATCAAGGTTATTAATTTCTGGGCAACCTGGTGCGCACCCTGTGTTAAAGAGATGCCCCTTTTTGAAGAACTTAATGCAACCCGAAGCGATGTTAAGGTTACGCTTGTAAGCATGGACCTTGATCTTGACCCTAATCCGGAAAAGGTTTATCGGTTTATCGACCGGAGGAAAATCAAGTCTCAGGTGGTCATTCTCAATGAGCAGAATCCCAACGCCTGGATCGATCAGATCGACAAATCCTGGTCAGGCGCACTACCCGCTACCATTATCATTAATGGAACAACCGGTAAAAGAAAATTTGTTGAACGGGAACTCCACGAAGGAGATCTTGAGAAGCTAATTGCTGAAATTAAATAAACCCTTAAACGATTATAGATATGATGAGATTACTTTTTGTTTTAATGGCTTCTCTGGTTTTTGTAGCCGCAAGCCCTGTTAAAAGTGGTTACGATGTAGGCGATTCTGTTGCCGACTTCAAACTGAAAAATGTAAACGGTAAAATGGTTTCCTTGTCGGATTATAAATCCAGTAAAGGTGTGATTGTAATTTTTGATTGCAATACATGCCCCTATTCCAAAGCCTACAACCAGCGGATTCAGGATTTACACAAAAACTATGCATCAAAAGGATTTCCTGTAGTAGCCATTCAACCAAATGACGAGCAGCTTTCCCCTGGCGATTCATTCAGTGAAATGGTAAAACAGGCTGAAAAGAAGAAATATGAGTTTCCTTATTTGTTGGATGAGTCTCAGGCTGTTGCCAAAGCCTTTGGTGCTACCAATACCCCTCATGTTTTTCTGTTGAGAAATAATGGCGGAAATTTTTCAGTAGCGTACATTGGTGCCATTGATGATAATTCACGTGATGCTTCTGCTGTAAAAACAAAATATGTTGAAGATGCCATTGAGGCTATCGTTTCTTCAAAAGATGTTCCTTCCACCAAAACCAAAGCTATTGGTTGTACTATAAAGTGGAAAGCTGCCTGATCAATAGAATTTAATTCGTTGTAAAAAGCCGCATTGTGTAATGCGGCTTTTTGTTTACCATTCACAAACTAGATAATTCACTATCTTTCTTAAGTGAAATTACCTTCTGTTCAAAAACTTCTGGAAGGGTTGGTGCTTGTACTCAGGCGCTTCCCCTTTGAGGTAATTTTTGCTTTGACCGGGACCATCAGCGCCATTCTGATCATCGAACAAAGCTATGGTGAAGACAACACCCAACTCTTCCGCATTTTAGCGTGCTCCAATCTGGGCCTGGTACTTTTTTTAACCACCACCATTTATGAAGACGCTAATGGCTTAAGCCTGAAGAACAAAGTACTCCTAAAACTACTTGCTCTTCTTTTAATGATTGGAATCTATTTCCTTCTTGACTCCTTCTTGATAGAAGCCAATGCATTCCGGTTTGGTTTTCTGGCTGTGGGGCTTCATTTACTGGTTTCTTTCGCACCGTTTATCAGGCGTGGGTCCGTTGATGGATTTTGGGAATATAATAAAGTACTATTCATCCGGATACTAATATCAGGACTCTACAGCGGAGCGCTCTTTGCAGGGTTAAGCATTGCGGTGGCCAGTACCGATGCGCTCTTTAACCTTAACATAAATGGAAAGACTTATGGCTATTTGTTTTGTGTCGTTGCCGGAATTTTTAATACCCTGTTTTTCTTAGCCGGCATCCCATCCGACTGGAAGGAACTGGAAAAAATTCAGATATATCCGCGAGGACTGAAAATTTTTACGCAATATGTTCTTATTCCACTCGCTACCGTATACCTGGGCATATTGCTGGCCTATGAGGTTAAAGTAATTGTCGAGTGGTCGTTGCCAAAAGGGATTGTGTCTACCCTGGTGCTGGGCTATGCTGTATATGGCATATTATCAATTCTATTGGTTTACCCTATTCGTAAAGATACCGACAACCAATGGATTCGTGTATTTTCAAAATGGTTTTACCTGCTGCTTATTCCGCTGATCGTTTTGCTGGTAGTTGCTGTGTGGATACGGGTAGAACAATACGGTATTACGGAGAGCCGGTACATCCTTATAGTGCTTAGTCTGTGGTTATCTGGTATTACGATTTACTTCCTTGTCAGCAAGCAGCAAAACATAAAAATTATTCCTATTAGCTTATGTATTGTGTGTTTACTTTCCGTAACTGGGCCTCAAAGCGCAACATCGATTTCACAACGCGCACAACTGAAGCGTTTGATCCTGTACTTCGAAAGCCATAATGCCTTTGAGAACGGGAAACTCATTCCCATTACCGATAATGCTATTCCCAATGATAGAGATGAAATTCTGAGGTTTATTTTGAATCGCTATGGTGTTGATCCATTAAAAGAATATCTATCCGTAAATCTTGATTCCCTAACGCAACCAGCCGACACTATACACTCACCCAGTTTGAAACAGTTTACCCGTTATGATCTGATTCAAAAATATCTTGGATTGGAATATACTGATGATGGCCGAAGAGATTTTTTTAGAGGTCAAGCCAAAGTGAATAGTGTTCCCATTGATGACTTTCACTATCTTATTCGGTATCAATTTCAGCCTGATGATTCCATTAATACTTCATTGCGTAATTCTACCCTTACCTTACAACTTGATTCTGTTACGCATTCGTTTGATCTGGCTTTTGTTTTCACAGCTATTGAAAAGAGTGAATCCGTAAAGAATTCTTCGGTTCTCTTTGAGCCGGAAGTTCTTTCGGTTATCAGCGAAGACAAGAATGTTAAACTTTATTTCAACACTTTAACTTTCCGGAAGTATGGAGATCGGTTTATTCTTCAGCACTTTGACGGATTCTGTTTAATTCGGGCTAAGGCAGTACAATGATGATAACTGCTATTCCTATTTCTTATTTACTTTATGTACCTTCCCATATGAAAACAGCATTTATTTTTTCCTTTGTTGTGTTGGCCTTCACGACTTCCCTTTTTGCGCAAATTATCGGGAAGTCCTTTCCGGATATGCAGGCGGAAACCGTGGAAGATAAAATCGTTACGCTTCCTGCAGATGTTAACGGAAAATACACCTTGCTCGGCTTAGCGTATTCCAAGAAATCAGAAGATGAATTGAATACCTGGTTTCAGCCGGTGTTTGAAAAATTCATTCAAAAAAACACAGGGCTTTTCGAGAGTTTCGGTCATGACGTAAATGTCTATTTTGTTCCCATGTTCACCGGAGTGAATGCTGCTGCTACCGGAACTGCGAAACGCAAGGCTATCAAAAATGTAGATCCACAATTATTACCCTATATCCTTTTTTATAAAGGTGAGTTGAAGCCGTATAAGGACGCCCTCGACTTTGAGAAAAAAGACATCCCCTACTTTTTCGTTCTCGATAAAAATGGGAAAATTGTATATGCCACCAGTGGTAAATACACGTTGTCAAAAATGAATGAAGTGGAGGAGGTGCTGGAGTAACGTGTTTAAAAAATAAATCCAAAATTCTGTAAGATTACCCTGATCGTTAATGCATATGCTTGGTCTTCTCTCTCTCGCTTTTGCCCCCGGTCTTGCTATTGTATTGTATGTCTACTTAAAAGATATACATGAACGGGAACCTCTTGGGCTTTTGTTAATCAGTTTTCTTTACGGGGTAGCCAGTGTATTTATCACCTTAACATTAAGCTGGCCATTGGATGCCCTCCTGAGTTTTCGAGATGATGATGTGCTGGATCAGTTTGCCAATGCATTTATTAAAGTTGCCTTTATTGAAGAGCTGAGTAAGTTCATTTTCATCCGCTTCATTCTGTACTACAATAAAAACTTCAATGAGCCATATGATGGAATTATCTATGCTGTAATGGTAGGTATGGGGTTCGCAACACTTGAAAATATAGTATATGTTTTTCAATATGGTGTGGGCACCGGCATTCTGCGCATGTTCACCGCAGTTCCTGCACATGCTACCTTTGCTATTTTAATGGGCTATTTTCTGGGCAAGGCAAAATTTACTCATCGAAGAGAGATTTCCTATAGCATTGTTGCCTTAGGGGTAGCCACGTTGTTGCATGGAGTATACGATTACTTCCTGTTTATTTCTTTTATTCCGGGTATCTGGCTGGGTGCTATTGCCTCCCTGACTGTGGCCTTGATTCTGTCACGTAAAGCAATCCAGTTACATCAGCAATCTTCTCCATTTCTTTCTACCACTAAACCGGAAGACCAGGCAAAGGCTGAAAAGTTGGATGCAAAATGACTGAAATAAAAAGGGTCGCTGAAACATCAACGACCCCCTAATTTTTACCGGAAAGTATTGTTTATGGTGTAAGTTGGATTTCTTCTCCTTCCCTATTCAGATATTTAAATTCTGTAACACCTAACGAGGTGTCCTTTTCGAGATGAACCCAACGCTTATATTTGAAAAACCATTTTACGCGTTGCGAGATAAATCCCTGTGTGAAGTACGCATAGAGATAGGGATGAATGGCCAGTACCAGGTCCTTCTCATTTTGTTTCACCAATAGGTGATCAAGTGTTTTTACGATCAGGTCAGAAACAAGGATAGACGCTGTGATTTTACCTGTTCCATTACAGGTAGGGCATACCTCAAGGGTTGCTATGTTTACCTGCGGACGAACGCGTTCGCGTGTGATTTGCATCAAGCCAAATTTGGAAAGCGGCAATACAGTCGACTTGGCCTTGTCGGTAACCATTTCATCCTTCATCACTTTTTGAATGAGCCTTCGGTTATCCGGGCTTTTCATATCGATGAAATCCACCACAATAATTCCTCCCATGTCGCGCAGGCGCAACTGCCGGGCAATTTCCTTTGCCGCCTCAATATTTACTGAAACTGCGGTGGTCTCCTGGTTCTCTTCCCGGTTCGACTTATTTCCACTGTTTACGTCAATGACATGAAGGGCTTCGGTGTGTTCAATAATCAGGTAGCCACCTCCTCGTAAACTTACGGTTTGTCCGAAAGCAGATTTAATCTGCTTCTCTACACCAAAGTGTTCGAATATTTTTACACGGCCTGAATACAGCTTTACAATTTTTTCCTGATCCGGGGAGATGCCCCGAACGTATGCTTTTGCCTCTTCGTAGATAGTCTTATCGTCAACATAAATATTGTCGAACGATTCGTTGAGCAGATCGCGCAGCAGGGATGACGTCTTATTGAGTTCGCCAATAAGTTTTTCGTTGGGCTTTGCTTCCGGCAAGTTGGCAATGCCGTCTTCCCAATTCTTTACCAATGTGCGCAGGTCTTTGTCCAATTCGGCCACTTCGGCACCTTCGGCTACTGTGCGCACAATTACCCCGAAATTATCGGGTTTGATGGACTGAATGAGGCGCAACAAGCGTTTCCGCTCTTCGCTGCTGGTAATTTTTTTCGAAACGTTAACCGTTTTCGAAAAGGGCACCAGTACCAGATACCGCCCGGCTAAGGATAACTCACAGGATAATCGAGGTCCCTTTGTTGAGATGGGTTCCTTTACAATTTGTACCGGTATCAGCTGACCTTTTGATAACCGCTGGCCTATTTTGCCATGCTTGTCAATGTCCGGTTCAAGGGTAAATTTTTCCAGCTTGCCGAAGATCTTTTTAGTCCGAACCAACTGCGTAAATTTTTGCAACGAGTTGAATTGGGGCCCCAGATCCAGATAATGGAGGAAAGCATCTTTATCATAACCAACATCAATAAATGCTGCATTGAGGCCCTGTACTACTTTTTTTACAGTTCCCAGATAAATTTCACCTACGGTGAATCTGCTTCCTTCCTGTTCATCATGAAATTCGACAAGAGATTTGTCTCTC
>CAZCRJ010000075.1:0-9199 GCA_964501015.1 uncultured Roseivirgaceae bacterium
AATTAATTTTTAACTATCACTAAAACCTCCAAGGTCTTTAAGACCTTGGAGGTTTTAGTTTAGGGGTTTGTACTTTTTCCATGTACGGTACACGATTAATCGCAGTGTTGATTTAGTTTTAAACCATCCAAACTAATTTATCATGATGAAATCTCTACTAAGTTTCCTGCTCATCTTGTCACTAATTCTTCCTTCGGTGGCACAGGAAAAACTGGATACCGCAATGGTTTCCCGAATCAAAAAGGAAGGATTTGAAAATTCCCAGGTGATGGACATCCTGAGTATGCTAACCGATATTCATGGTCCACGCCTCACCAACTCGCCCGGGTATAAGCGCGCAGCGGAGTATGCCAAGAAGACCATGGAATCGTGGGGATTGCAGCAAGTGCAGTACGACCAGTGGGATGAAGAATTTGGTCGTGGCTGGCAATTAAAGAAATTCAGTTTACATGCTACCGGCCCGGTATACTTTCCGGTAATTGCTCATCCTAAAGCATGGACAACAGGTGTTAAAGGAAATGTGCAGGCTGACGTTGTGTACCTCGATATAAAATCGGAAACGGATATAGAAAAATACAAGGGCAAGCTCAATGGAAAAATTGTGTTGTTCAGTTTACCCACTCCGGTTAAGCCAGGGTTTGAGGCTGATGCAAAACGACTTGAGGATAAAGAATTACTGGAGATGGCTAACTCGGGCGCATCAGAGTCTTTTATCGGTAGGCGGTTCTTTGCACCAACTGAGCCTCAGCGCTTGTCGTACATGAAGTGGGAGCTGTGTATGAAGGAAGGAGCTGTGGCAGTGTTGGAGGCAAGTCCTAGTTCCCGTTTGGAAGACGGAACAGTAACAGTGGCTGCCGCCTCTGTTCCCTACCCACCGGAAACCCCATTTACAGATCGCCTGTCTTCCCGCCATCCTAATGCACCAAAATCATTACCACAGATTGTTGTTGCAGCTGAGCATTACAACCGTATGGTTCGCCAGATTCAAAAAGGTGTTCAGGTGAAAATGGAGTTGACACTAGAAACAGAATTTACACCTACTGAGAAAGGCTTCAACGTAATCGCAGAAATACCAGGCACTGATTTGAAAGATGAAGTTGTCATGATTGGCGCTCACCTTGATTCGTGGCACAGTGGAACAGGCACTACCGACAATGCTTCCGGTTCTGCAGTAATGATGGAAGCCATGCGGATACTGAAAGCCATGGGCGTTAGTCCCAGACGAACTATCCGTATCGGTTTGTGGGGTGGTGAAGAGCAGGGACTTTTAGGCTCCCGTAATTATGTCAAGCGCACACTGGGAGAACGTACTGGCGATAACATTGTTTATAAGCCTGCAGCTGAGAAGTTTTCAGTTTATTTTAACATGGACAACGGTACCGGAAAATATCGCGGAGTGTATATGCAGGGCAATGAAAACGCCCGCCCCGTATTTCGGGAATGGCTAAAGCCATTTGAAAAGCTAGGTGCTTCTACACTAACACTCCGGAACACATCAGGCACCGATCACCTTGCTTTTGATGCTATTGGAATACCGGGATTCCAGTTCATTCAGGATCCTATTGAATACAGCACACGAACACACCATACCAGCATGGATTTGTTCGACAAGGCAATTGAAGATGACCTTAAGCACAACGCAGTAATGACAGCCGTATTTGCCTGGCTGGCGGCAAACCGTGATGAGCTGTTTCCCAGAAAGTAGTTGTTTGTTGATCGTTATCGGTTGTTCGTTGTGAGGCGAACAACCAATAACGACTAGCGATTAACCAAAGTATATCGCCAGCAATCTACAAGGTGATCATTCACTAACCCGCACGCCTGCATGTGCGCATAGATTACCGTGCTACCAACAAATTTGAATCCACGCTTTTTCAAGTCTTTACTCAGTGCATCCGATTCTTTCGTGGAAGCGGGGACTTCCTTCATTGTTTTCCATCGGTTAACAATAGGCGTATTATTTACAAATTGCCAGATGTAGGCATCAAAACTTCCGAATTCTTTTTGAATGGTTAGAAAGTGTTTCGCATTGGTAACTGCCGCATAGACTTTTAACCGGTTGCGAACAATACTCGGATCAAGCAGTATTTTCTCCAGTCGTTTTTCAGTGAACCGGGCAACCTTTTCAGGGTCGAAATCAGCAAAAGCTTTTCTGTACCCTTCACGCTTTTTTAAAATGGTAGACCAACTGAGCCCTGCCTGTGCACCTTCCAGTATCAGAAACTCAAAGTGAATTTTGTCATCATGAACGGGTACGCCCCATTCCTGATCATGATACTCGATATATTGATCAAAGGATATGCACCAGGGACAACGGACTTTTTCTTTTGCACACATAAGTTGTTGAAGTTAGCAGAACAAGGTAAGTTTGATACATTAACAAGACTTCGTATTAAAGGTAAACCAAAATTGATTATGAAGAGGATCGTATCATTTGCATTTATCAGCCTGCTGGTTTATTCAGCACTTGCACAAAGCCCGGAGGCAAAACTTAAGGAGCTCAACATAGAACTCTTTAAGCCAACGGCACCTGTTGCTAATTATGTGCGGGCTGTACGTACCGGCAATCTGATCTACCTTTCAGGTCATGGCCCTACGAGGGCTGATGGCACCAACATACAGGGTAAGGTAGGAAGAGACCTTACAACGGACCAGGGGTATGAAGCGGCACGTCAAACCGGTATTGCCTTGCTGTCAACGCTGAAAGCTGAGATTGGTGATTTAGGTAGAGTGAAGCGCATTGTAAAAGTACTGGGCATGGTTAACTGTACGGAAAACTTTACCGATCAGCCCAAAGTAATCAATGGTTTTTCTGATTTGATGGTACAGGTGTTTGGGGAGAAAGGAAAGCATGCACGTTCGGCAGTGGGGATGTACGCTTTGCCTTCCAATATTGCAGTTGAGATTGAAATTATAGTTGAGATTGAATAATGACAATCCCCGAATTCAGCAATACCGGTACTCAACATGATACGGTAAATCTGAATTATCTATGCCTGTAGTGCTGGCTATCGATATCGGGACAACCAGCACCAAAGCCTTAGTGGTAACGGAGCAGGGGGAAGAGCGTTATGCTGAACGAGTTTCCTATACTACCCATCATTCGAAGCACTCTTTCGCGGAGCAGAATCCGGAGGAAATTTATGATGCCGTATGTCAATTACTGCGTGATTGTCCGACTAAAGTAAAGGAAGAAATTTCAGCTGTCAGTTTCAGCAGTGCCATGCACAGCATTATGGCAGTTAATGAAAAGGGCGAAGCCCTAACCCCGCTGATAATCTGGTCTGATTTACGAAGCACCCAGGAAAGTGCCCTATTGCGTGATACTCCGGGGATGATTGAGTTGCTGGCTGAAACCGGAACACCTATTCATCCGATGTCGCCATTATGTAAAATTATGTGGCTGAGAAATAATCAGCCCGAAGTGTTTACAGGTGCGTATAAGTTCATTGGCATAAAGGAGTATATCTGGTTCAGATTTTTCCAGGTGTATGAAGTTGATTTTGGCGTAGCATCGGCTACAGGTTTATTTTTAACTGGCATGTTAACATGGTTTGATACAGCATTAGCGCTCGCTGGAATTGACGCAACCCGACTTTCACAACCGGTATCCGTTTTTCATCAGCGATCTTTATCCAATCAGCGTTTACTGAAAGATTTTGGTTTAAATAAATCTCTTCCCTGCATTATCGGGTCAAATGATGGCTGTCTTGCTAATTTGGGTAGCGAGGCTATGCAACCTGAAGTTCTGTCGCTCACCATTGGCACAAGCGGAGCCGTTAGAAGAGTGGTGGGCAAGAAGTTGCCGGATAGCATGGGAAGAATTTTTCGGTATCATCTTGATGATGAAGTGTTGATTGAAGGTGGAGCAACAAATAACGGAGCGGCACTCCTTTCGTGGTACACCAAAAATTTCATAAAAGAAGAAATAGACGCTAGTACATTTATCAGTCGTGCCTGTTCAGTTTCTGCGGGAGCCGATGGATTACTTTTTGTACCTTATGTTTTTGGAGAGCGTGCACCCATTTATAATACTGAAGCGTCTGGTGTATTTTTTGGCATCCGATATTATCATACCACGGAACATTTCATGCGGGCAATCCTGGAAGGTATAGGTTTCGCCCTATTCTCTATTGCTGACGTGCTGAAGGAGAACAGCGGACCGTATGATACCATTAGTGCCAGCGGAGGATTCACGCAATCACCTGAATGGGTACAAATTGTAGCGGATATTTTTGGTAAACCTGTTTGCGTTACAAAACACGATGATGCTTCAGCATTGGGAGCTGCCATGCTGGCATTTCAAGTGCTTCAAATTACTTATACTGGTAAAGCGTCTTCAACAGTATTTACGCCTAATGAAAACGCGCATACTAGTTATTCGAAACAGTATGCAGTATATAAGCAACTTACCTCGCAACTGCAGAATATGTTTCATTCGCTTTCCAATCTGAAACCACTGGCATGACACTGTTCATCATTATACTTTCCTTAG
Organism: uncultured Roseivirgaceae bacterium; assembly: GCA_964501015.1. Taxonomy (GTDB): domain Bacteria; phylum Bacteroidota; class Bacteroidia; order Cytophagales; family Cyclobacteriaceae; genus UBA2336. The sequence goes on from CAZCRJ010000075.1 coordinate 4,496, forward strand.
CACTGCTCTTCGTTTTAATTCAGTTGAAAGCAGGTTACTCACTTTCTTCATTATTAGTAGTCTGGCTGATCCCGGATTTAGTGCGTATTTCGGTGGGGTCGGCCACGGTGGCAGGCTTAACAGCCACAAGTATTGTATCGTCACCAAGGGCCGGGTGTAAGTCCGGAGTTAATGGTACTGAGTATAGGTGCTGGCAGCCTGATGTTTTCGCATGTAAATGATACTGGTTTCTGGATGTTTAAGGAATATTTTAATTTGACGCTTCGAAAGACCTTTTTATCATGGACGATGATGGAAACAATTGTTTCCGTTTCTGGGCTGGCGGGTGTTTTGATTTTGGAGAAGATTATCTAACCTAACCCTTTTTGCAATGCAACTTGGATTAATTGGACTCGGTAAAATGGGCTATAACCTTGCCCTCAATTTTAAGCGTAACGGGCATACCGTTATCGCGTACGATACCAGCAAGGCGGCCATGGAACGTATCCAGGAGGAGGGTATTGACACTGTGTCGTCCATTGGTGAACTCACACAAGCCTTGCCAGGACGCAGAGTAATCTGGATTATGGTACCCGCTGGGAATACAGTCGATATCATCATCAACAACCTGAATGATTATCTGCACAAAGATGATATCCTGATCGATGGTGGCAACTCATTTTATAAAGACACACAAAGACGCGGCAGTGACTTGGAGAAAATTGGAATTCAATTGCTTGATTGCGGAACCAGTGGTGGCGTAACTGGTGCAAAGGACGGAGTATGTACCATGATTGGCGGTACACCGGAGGCCTACCAGTATTGTGAAACACTGTTTACTTCCATTTCTGTTGAAAGTGGTTCGATCTATTGCGGAAAAAGCGGTAGTGGACATTTTGTAAAGATGGTACACAATGGAATTGAATATGGAATGATGCAGGCTATTGCCGAAGGATTTGAAGTAATGAATAAATTTAATCCCGACTTTGACCTGGCGGCCATTGCGAAAGTGTGGAATCATGGTTCGGTTGTCCGTAGCTGGTTAATGGAGCTATCACAACGCGCATTGGAGAAAGATAAAAACCTTGAATCCATTAAAGGCGTTGCGCATTCATCCGGTGAAGGAAAGTGGACGGTTGAAACAGCCCTGGACATGGGTGTGCCAATCCCGGTAATTACAATGTCGTTACTAATGCGCTACCGGACACAAAACGAGGACACCTTTTCCGGCAAGCTGGTTGCTGCGTTACGAAATGAGTTTGGGGGGCATTCGGTAGAAAAAAAATAACATTTCGACAGCGGATCCTGGCGTAAAATGTCAAATGGTTCGAAGAGCATTATCAATGTCATGGATAAGATCGTCAGCATCCTCAATGCCAACGGAGAACCTCACTAAAGAATCTGTAACATTTATTTTAGCGCGTTCTTCGGCACTCATTTTTGAATGCGATGTTTTAACCGGAGAGCATACCGTAGACTCCACACCACCTAAACTGAGTGCACGTTTAATGAGCGTCAGGTTTTCCATGAAGGCATGTGCATCACCCTTCACCTCAAAGGATAGCATACCACCAAATCCTCCTGGCATTTGTTGTCGGGCAATAGCATGCCCGCGATGGTTGACCAACCCTGGGTAGTATACATTTCCAATCTTATTGTTGCCGCTCAACCACTCTGCCAGGCGCTGGGCATTTTCATTTTGTTGTCGCACGCGTAACACTATAGTTTTTAAACTGCGTTCCACCAACCAGCACGTGTGTGCATCCAGGGAACCGCCAAAGTGAAAAGCGCTTCCCCAGATTTGACGAATGTGTTCCTTTGACGCCACTGTTGCTCCACAGCATAAATCACTATGGCCGCCAATGTATTTCGTGCCACTGTGGGTTACTACATCAATTCCGAAATCAATCGGATTCTGATTGACCGGTGAGGCAAAGGTGTTATCGATAATGGTGATCAGTTCATGTTTTTTAGCAATGGCTGAGACTGCTTTGATATCTGTAACGGTAAGGGTTGGATTCGATGGCGTTTCAATGTAGATGACTTTTGTGTTTGGCTGGATGGCGCGCTCAAATTCTTCTGGACGGGTTCCATCAACTAGCGAGTATTCGATGCCAAAGCGCGGCAATTCCACAGTTACGGCATGAAAAGTTCCTCCGTATAGATCGTTCTGGAAAATAACATGATCGCCCTGTTTCAGAAATGCAAATAGGGATGTCATAATTGCTGCCAGACCAGAACTGAAAATCAGTCCGTCTTCACCGTTTTCGAGTGCTGCAATTTTCTGCGCTACTGCCCGCTGATTTGGGGTATTAAAATAACGCGGGTATTGTGTTTCCGAAACGTGTTCATAATCGTATGCAGCTGATGGATATATGGGATTTACGATTCCTTTAAACTGGGGATCGCCAGGCGATCCGGCATGAACACTGATTGTACGTTTTGATGATGTGGTTGCCATGAAAAATATTTTCTCAAAGGTAAACTTTACCGCGGTGTAAAGTATTTCTCTTACATGATTTGTCAGCAAGTATAATCCTCTTTTGAATGCTGACACCTGGTTCTTTTTGGATTGACCAGCTTACTTTGTTAATTTAATTCCCAACTAAAGAAAACTCACGATGAAGCGACTCTTCCTTCCTTTGCTGGTCTTAATTTCCCTCTCTGTACCGGCACAAGTTGGTACCATCAGGGAAAGTCTTAAACTGAAAAGTGCCATACTTGGCAAGGAGGTTGAATACAGTCTTTACCTGCCACCAGATTATGATCAAAGTAACCGTAAATACCCGGTGTTGTATTTGTTACACGGGTACACCGATGATGAAGTAGGATGGACTCAGTTTGGCGAAGTAAAGGCAATCGCTGACAGGCAAATTCAATCTATGGAAATGACATCCATGGTTATTGCTATGCCCGATGGGGGTGTAAGCTGGTATATCAACAGTGCCGATGGAAAGGTGAAGTATGAGGATTTCTTCATTAAGGAATTTATGCCACACATTGAGAGCACATTGCGTATTCGTGCAGAGAAACAATTTCGTGCCATTGCCGGCCTTTCCATGGGTGGGCACGGTACTATGATTATGGCCGTGAAATACCCACAACTTTTTGCTGCTGCAGCGCCTTTAAGTGCGGCCGTGTTTACCCGTCAGGAGTTAATCAATATGCCAGACGAAACCTGGGAGAATGTGCTAAGCATACCGTATGGCAAGTATACAGGAGAAGACAGAATGACGGACCACCTGAACAAAAACTCGATACTCTCACTGGTGGAGAATGCGCAAACCGATGACTTAAAGAAGGTCAAATATTATATAGATTGTGGCGATAAGGACTTTCTTATTAAAGGCAACATGGAATTGCATGCCCTGTTGATCGATAAGAAAGTACCGCACGAATTCCGGGTTAGGGCGGGAATTCATAACTGGGAATATTGGCGCACTGCCCTGCCCGAAGTATTCAAATTTATTTCGTCTTCCTTTCACCGGTAGTGTAAAAACCCTGTTATTCCAAGTTTGAAAGCATTGTTTGTAAAAGGGAATACTTTTCTTGCTAGGCGAGGTGACGAATGTCACTTCATTTGATTGCGGAACAGATGATCTTTACGGAAACGATCACGCCATGTGCTCTGATCCTAAAACACTACTGTTATGTATAAGAGGATAATATTACTTGCTCTCGTAGCATTGCTTTCCTGTGATGATGACAATTCGTCAATCAATCAGGGTTCCGTTACCGAAACCATGAAGAAAGGAACGTGGAGGGTTACATCTTTTATTGAAGATGTAAATGATGAGACTCACTATTTCACCGGGTATACGTTTACATTTGGCGCTTCGAATGTACTCACCGCAACGAAAAGTGCCAACACCTATTCAGGAACATGGGTGGTTACAAACAGCAGTTCCAGCGGCACAAAATTTATTATTAACTTTTCAATACCTCCGGCTCCTTCTGATTTTGATGAGCTGAATGACGACTGGAATGTACTGACAATGACGGATTCCAAAATTGAACTTAAGCACGTTAGCGGTGGTGATGGAAGTATTGACCTGCTTACGTTTCAAAAGAATTAGCATAAGATCTGGAAAATGTGAACGTAGCAAGAGTTTCTGCATATGACTTGGGAAACGAGTTAATCTTCACGTTTTCGCGGAGCGGTGGAGCCGGTGGGCAACATGTTAATAAGGTAAGCACAAAGGTTACGTTACGGTGGGATCTTGCCAATTCTGCTGTTCTAAGTGCAGACCAAAAGGAAGTTATATTAACAAAGCTAGGCAGCAAACTAACGAATGAGGGAGTCCTGATCCTGATATCACAGGAAAGCCGATCGCAGGTTAAGAATAAAGAGTTGGCTATTCATAAGCTCGATGAGCTTTTAAAAAAGGCATTTACCCCCAGGAAAGCTAGAAAACCAACCAAACCTACTAATGCTTCAGTTCGTAAGCGGATAGAAGGTAAGAAACTCACAGGGGAGAAGAAACAGTGGAGAAAGCGTCCAGAATAGGCCAAATAGGTACTTTTTATACCGAGTTACACTACTGTTTTCCACAGGTTAAGGAACCATTACCATTTCATTATCAGCGGGTTAGGGAAACTTTTTGATAAGGATTTCGTTATCTTTACAATAACAACCACAAAAGCTATGACCACAGTAACCAAAAAACTCCAGATCCTGGAGTCGCTGGACGCCCTGGATCAGACTCAATCCGAAAAAGTATTGGC
>CAZCRJ010000076.1:0-9094 GCA_964501015.1 uncultured Roseivirgaceae bacterium
AGTCGATATAGGAATAAACGGATCACTTCTCCTTTTTTCTTTTTTTATCTCCTTTGGAAAATTCCCGGATGAAGATCAGGGAAATGCCTGTATTCCGGATTTCCTGGTAAACAATATCATATGTTTCATTATTGAATAATTTCAGCAACTTGTCGCCATTGCCCGTAAGGTCATATATGATGGCCACATCACCACGGTAATTATTCGAACCCGTGTTAGTACCGGACTGGTCAGTGTTGATGTCAAAGTCACCTCCTATTTCAAATGACAACCGATCATCCATGATGCTCTTGGACACCCTGAAATCCATAGCCGTTTGTGTTTTGCCACCGGGGGATGAAAAATCGCTGGAGGATTGTATGCCCAAGTCAATGGTAACACCCTTGATGTACTGATTTGCAAACTTGTTCAGTTGACTGGCCAGAAGGTTGTTCACACTGTTGGATAAGGCAGTGGTTGCAATCAAACCGGAATTGAAATCAGCACCGCTTGACTCCGGTAAAAATCCACCCAACACCAACAGTCCGAAAACCTGTTTATTTAATTCCGATTCATACTCCGGTTGCCGCAGGCGATCCAACTTATTGGCCAGCACCGGGTAGTTGGCCTTATCGTTGCCTGGCAAATCCAGGGAAAAAGATATGACAGGCCGCTCCACTGTTCCATTGATGTTAATGCCCACAACATATTTCAGTGAACGTTTATAAATCGATTTTTCAGTATCACCGATTTCATGACCAATTAAACCAATGGAGTTGGATTCCACTGTGTGCACCGCTCGAATACTCAGGTCACCGTTCTGCGGGCTGCCATTCCACCGGATGGACGAACCTTCCACCAAATCAAAATTCTTTTTCACCAGGTCATAAAATGACAAACGGTATACGCCCTTCCGGATGGTATAGTTTCCGGAGAGGCTAAGGTTACCAGTGCGATTGTACCCTAACTCCAGTGAAGCACCTCCACTTGTCTCCAGGTAATCGCCCGATTGTTCATCAATGATAATCCGGATGGTTGCTTGGTCTTCCACAGATATGAAAGAATTCAGGACAAACGCAGGTAGACTGGCAATGAGGGAATCATAGTACGATAGTGATCGTTCAACCGCAAGGGTATCCTTCAGTTGTCCGGGGTCAACGAAGTCGATAATTCCTTCTGTTTTCAACAGTTCAATTTCACTACTGGCCAAGGTGAATGTAAGTCGTGTAGCATCTTTGAGTGTAAGCCTGGCCTCAACATGTGTATCCTGCTCATCTCCCTTTAGTTTTATGTCGCTGTCCAGTACCATCACTCCACTTACCCTACCCGTAACCGAGGATGGATTGTTAAGTAAAGCATAATCATCACTTGTAATATGCAGGTCGTAGGTATAGGATTGATAATCTCCAAAATTCACCTTTCCATTGATCACCAATGGATTCTGATCTATATCATGAAGGGTAAAGTCATGCAATGAAACCGTATTATTATCAAGGGCAATTTTATCATCCTTAACGGTAAACGTCAATTGTGGATTAACCGTGGTTAATCCGACATCCAAAAATTGCAGGTATCCATTAATCACAGGTTGCTGAAGTGGGCCTTTGATTGCTGCCTCACCCTTTATGGAACCATCCATGGTTTTAATGAAATCAGAAACCAAAAAGGTAAACGCTTCCAGTTCATTAATATCCATCTCCAGGGAAGCGTCCACCAGTGTATTATCTAAAAAATAATCTCCTTTCAGATCAATTGAATTGGTGTTGCTGGAAAGCAGGAATTGAAAGGGCACTTTATTTCCCTCTGTCACCGCAGTTGCGGAAATGGCTATCGGACTGGAACCGTAAAGACTCAGACTATCAATACCGGCCGTAAGCGTAAGTTGCTGATCTCGGATATACGAAATACTACCATTAAGATTTCCCTTACTGATCACCATAGCATCCGGAAATAATAACAAGTCTAGGGCGGAGATATCCAGATTTCTAAGCGATACATCAAAAGCATTTAAGTCGCCTTCCATGCTGATCTGTACACTGTCGCGACTAATCCTGACATGATTCATGGCTACAGTATTCTTTCCAATCGTAATAGAGTTTTCCGGATCCAGGATAAAATCATGATTAAAAGCCCGCAACGAATCCGTGTATACCACAACACCGCTGTCAGCATTTATTAAGCGTGCTTGCCAATTCAGAATCGTCAGGGTATCTGTAGACAGGAGAAGATTCGCGCTTGCTGACCTCCCCTTCTTTTGAAAATCAACATCCATATCGCCCAGCAGAACAGAACCATAAAACAAATTGGAGGTATTTAATTTGAGGGTGGCACTATCCCGCAGCATGGTAAGATTTGCCTGGAGTGTATCCAGTGCCATTCCGTATCCTTTGAAGCTTCCGGATGCAACATTTAATTCGACTGTTTGTTTTTCCTCATCAAAATCCCCGATAACCGTAAGGGATGAGAATTCATCCACATCTACATCCAACAACTTTAAGAAATCTGCCTTTTTTAACGCCATCGTAATACTCGCTGTTCTATAATCCTTCAATAACGTGTTGCTTCCAGCGCTTTGAATGATCTGTTCCGACCAGGATTGAACGGCATCTTTTACCTCCCGGATATCAAAGTTCGACACCAGGTGAAGGCTTCCATATTCGGTATAATAGTCGATTGCACTAGCGGAGGGTGAAAGCGCTGCCTGAAATGAAAGTGAGTCAATAAAGTAAGTGAGGCTTTGATTTTTTAACAAGATCTCCCTGCCCATCACATACCCCTTTAGCGATGAACCATCTACTTCTATTTCAGATTGTATATCTCCAGTTATCGATAAAGTGCTATCGAGGTGCAACAGGTTTCCCAGATTGAAAGCATCAAATTGTATGGTGTTGGTCATTATCACTGGTCCGGCAAAGAAAATTTCTGACTGAATATCCGATTGATAGTTTGGATCAGCTATGGATAGTATTACCGTTGCATCTTCCTTCCTGATATTGCTTTTTAAGTCAATTGCATTGATGGTTTGATCCAGCAGTACAATGGAGTTGATCATTCCATTAACTTCCATGTTGGTTTGCTCGCCTGCTTTTCCCTTTGCCCTGACGGTAAGATCAGTGGGACCAATCCCTTTCATATCCATCCATTTACCAGGATCAACATTTTTTCCGGCTATCGTAAGGTCCAGTCCAAACGTATCTTGGTGCTTCGATACGTGTCCATCAACCGATACATTCCCCCAATTGGAAATTACTTTTCCGATAACTACGGCCTCCCTTATGGATCCGGAACTCGCAAGCTCCAGTGTCAGTTGTGATGGCAGGTCTATTGTTTTAAGAAAAGGATTCAGTAAATTTTTAAATGCAGAACCGATTGATGCGGTGATCATCATATCGTTCCAGTTAAGGCGGTCTATATTCCATACATCATTCACCTTGCCTTGTGCCTGAAGTCGATCGTTGCCCGATTGAAACATCAATTGCCTGACATCTCCTTGCCCAGCGATGTAACTCGCGTCTAGTTTCAATATCGTTGTATCGAAGAGGTTGAAATAATTCATCACGGAGTCACTAAGAAAGTATGCCAAATCTTTAGGATATACGTTCACATCGGCTGTAATTTCTGTATTTACATTATCCAGCGATTTGTCTGACGTTGAATCATACCAAACGTGAGCATCAGCTTGTACTTCATTTATGCCGGAAACCAAATGCAAGCCGGACAGCTCAAGCCGGTCACGGTTCCATCGAATATCCGCGCGGGCACTTTCCAGCTTAAATCCGGGAAGTTGAGCTGCTAACGCTTGCAGGGAGAATGCTAGTGTGTCTTCACTATACAGTGAGGCGGAAAGTCGGAGTTGAATAGCCTTTACCTCAATATGCTCAGGATCGAATTTTGCGGTTGTGGTGACCCCATTTTTATGGTAGGAAAAATCACTTTCGGCTATCTCGATATCAGCGATAGCAACCATTATACCGGAACTGCTATCCTGGTTATTCGCTGGCAACGTATCGCCCGCAACATGTGTATCGGTACTCTCCTGATGGCTAACCATCAGAATATCTACAGCCGATTGCTGCATAAAAATCCTATTAGCTTTTATCGAATTGGGGTATGTTGAGTAGTACGTCTGATCAACAAGAAACTTTTCCAGTCGGGCTGTAATCGTTGTCCCATCGACTGAAGATGTGTATCCAAATAACACGTCCTCCAGTTCAATTGTACTAAACTGAAGAACAACAGGCTTCAGTGCATCATCCGTACTTTTCTCTGACACGAACGCATCTAGTATAAACTGAATGTTTAATCCGTCTTCATGCTGAACCAACTGACCTTCAAATCCTGCAATGCGTACGCGGTCAAAGATGTAATCGCCCCGGATAAGATTAATAATACTGGTGGCAACCTCTACTTCCCGAGCGGCTAAAATCTGAGTATCCTGCCTATCCCATATGCCCAAATCACGGATCAGTACATTTGCTCTGATCGAAAACGTAATACTCCCAATTTCCACCCGCGTCTCCATTTTGGACGACAGGTAGTGGGTGAGACGTTTTGAAATCTGTTTTTGAACTGGAGGAAGATGAAGAAGTGCGATCAGGATCAGTAATATTATCAGCACGCCCAGGATTACTTTTCCCAGCAGTTTGATTATTCGCATGAATACTTCACGGTTGGTCATCTTATCATGCTGAAATAAACGAATCTACCCGGTCTTTGCAGAATTTCACATTATAGCAAAGGAAAGCCTATAAAAGGAAGATTACCATGAGATTAATCATCGGTAATCAGGCATTACGATCGTCATTGTTCAGTTACCAATAGGTGTACCAGGATTTTACATGGATTCACCACTTTGGTGAAGTAATCCGGCATCGTGAAAGTTTTTAGTGAAACCCGTTGAAAAACGGCAAGAAATATTCCGCCAAAAGCTCCCTAAAATCGCTTAGCGAATAGCGATTCCAAATCCTGCAGATAGTGCATTGTAGTTGGCTAAGGTGTAATCCGCATGTAAAGTAACCACCGCTAATTTTAACCTCAGACCAGCGGTAGCTCTGGGACCTGATGTTGAAAAATCAAGGCTTAACGGATCAGTAGCTTCTGGTGTTCCATCATCATCCAGATCATAGGTTCCTTTCATATCAAGGGAAGAATTTGCGAAATTGTAGCCCACAGCTCCATAAACCGTCAGTATTGAGATTTTTTTAGAAATCAGTGCCTGAATTGTTGTTGCCTTGAACTCTGCAATGGCCTTCTGGTTTGTCCCTGCCGTTGTGCCTGATAATCCCTGTTCCATTTTCATTTGTGTATAGCCTGCAAAAATGGCCAGGTCAATTGGCACCATCTTAATGCCTGGGATATACTGCTTGATGTCATGCATCACCCCCAATCCGAAAAGGTTAAACCGAAAATCCGAAAACCCAACGGTGGGCGAAAACCTGATTTTTACATCAAAATTCTTTGGCAGTCCTATTCCCAGATGATAGATGGGCACGGGCAAAGCACTTGCAATTTTCACTGTCTTTTCTAAATCAAATCCGGGAGGGCCTTCAAAATCTTTACCCGAATCCTGTGTCTCATAAAGGGGTTGCTTCTTAGGACCGAAGAGCGTTGGCACATCTCCCGATGCGGATGCACCAACAGGCTGTCCGTCATAGGATAATAATCGTATTTCCTGCAGCCTGGTATTATCAACGGTATAAAAGTTATCGGAACCTGGAATATAAATTAAACTGGTGGTAAGGGTAAGATCAACACCAAAAGGCTTATGGGTTTTTGCTGTATTATACCAACCTTGATTTAACCCGCTACCCAGACTATTCATGGCAGGGGCAATATATCCTTCTAGTAAATAACTCGCATCGGCTAAACTTCCCTTCAGCAATTGGTCGTAGTCGCTTTGAGCTGCCGATTGAAGGGGATTAATGGATAAACACAGCCCAATCGAAATCCCCGAAAGTATATTTCTAAACATCATACATCAAATTAAAAATTTTGATCTTGAATTCTAATGTAAGGCTTTTAGTAAGCCGTTTTCGCAAAACTTTTCAAAATATTTTAGCATCGGCCATGAACTGCGGGGGTAATGTGCCTACTTTCGCTCTATGATGGTTGTTTTTTATTCCTTCAGTATCCTGATCGTCAGGACGCTATACCATTTAGCCAGTCTCTTTAATATCAAGGCAAAAGCTTTTGTTTCCGGCCGCAAAGATCTATATACCAGGCTTGAACAGGCATTCCACACTAATACCAGCCCGGTAATCTGGGTTCATTGTGCTTCCCTCGGAGAATTTGAACAGGGCCGCCCGGTAATTGAAAAATTAAAAAGTGAATTTCCACACCATAAACTCCTGCTCACATTTTTTTCTCCTTCCGGGTATGAAGTTCGAAAAAAGTATAGCCATGCAGATTATGTAACCTATTTACCGTGGGATACTGCCCGCAATGCACACCGTTTTGTTGAACGTACAAAACCGGTGCTGGCAATTTTTGTCAAGTATGAATTTTGGTATCATTATAGTCGTGCGTTACATCAGAAACATATCCCGCTGATTTCCATTTCGGCTATCTTCAGGCCGGAACAAGTCTTTTTTAAATCCTATGGAAATTTTTACCAATCAATTCTTAAATACTTTTCATGGTTTTTTGTGCAGAATGATGAGTCTGTCAGGTTGTTAAAATCTATAGGAATTGATGATGTATCACACGCAGGCGATACACGGTTTGATCGGGTGCATCAATTGGTTATGCAGTCGGAAGAACTTGACATTGCCAAAGCCTTCAAGAATACGGAAAAGGTAATGGTCATCGGAAGCAGTTGGCCGGAAGATATTGACATCCTGTTACCGTTTATTAACGAGCAGGCGCAAAATCTGAAATTTATTATCGCTCCGCACGAAATTCATCCGTCAGCTCTTGATGAACTGGAAAAAGCCATTGGAGCCCGAACCATCCGGTACACCAACGCATCGGGCAACCTGGAGGAATACCGTGTGCTACTGGTAGATACGATAGGTGTGCTGGGCCGATTATACCGCTATGGAGAATTTGCGTACGTGGGTGGCGCTTTCGGAAAAGGATTGCATAATATTCTGGAAGCTGCCTGTTATGGTATCCCTGTATTCTTTGGCAATAAAAATTATGTACGGTTCAAAGAAGCTACTGATCTGATTAACCGGGGTGGCGCATTCGCCATCGGGAGCTATCATGAACTTCGGACTGCCTATGAACAAATTACAATACCACAGAATTTTCTTCTTGCCTGCGATGTTACAAGCGCATATGTTCAGGAGAATCTTGGGGCGACAGAAAAAATAATGGCGTATTGCAGACCCCTGTTAACAAAGTCATGAAAGGATTAGTCATGCGCTCTACCGGTTCATGGTACGATGTATATTCGGAAGATGGAGAACTGCGTGCCTGTCGTGTACGGGGAAAACTCCGCCTGGAGGGATATAAAGAAAGCAACCCCATTGCCGTTGGCGATTATGTAGAAATTGAAATTGACAAACAGGAAGGTGTGATTACCAAAATCCATGAGCGTAAAAATCACATTCAACGTTTATCGGTAAAGAAAACCGCACATTCTCATGTGCTGGCCGCCAATATTGATCAGGCCATTCTGGTGGTAACAATGACCAAGCCCCGTACCTCAGCAGGCTTTATCGATCGGTTTTTGGTTACGGCCGAATCGTATGCCATTCCACAACTGCTCATATTTAATAAGCGTGATGTGTTATCTGCTGACGAATATGAAGCGCAACAACGGCTTATTGATGTGTATGAAAAAATTGGTGTGCGTTGCATTCAGGTATCTGCCCTGGAGGATGATCCTGAACCCTTGCGAGAACTGTTGAAAAATAAACTGTCGCTTATTGCAGGACACTCCGGTGTAGGAAAATCTACCTTACTCAATAAAGTATCACCCGTCATTAACCAGCCTGTTGGTGAAATCTCCGGGTTTTCAGAAAAAGGTATGCACACCACCACGTTCGCTGAAATGTTCAGGTTAGATGACAACACTTTTGTTATTGACACGCCTGGTGTGAAAGAATGGGGGTTAATCGATATTGAGCCGGAAGAATTATCGGATAATTTTCCGGAAATGCACGCCTTGCGTTCCGATTGTAAATTCGGATACAGGTGTGTTCACCTGAACGAACCTTCCTGCGCTGTAAAAAATGCGGTTGAGGCGGGTGATATTGCCATGAGCCGGTACGATAGTTACATCAGCATGTTGCTGGGGCATGATACCCGTAAGTAAAATTTATGCCGGATACCTTTGGCGTTGATTCTTGATCCTCAACAAACCAAACTTTGCTGCAATAGTGAAATTCAATAATCGCAGGTTTAGGAAAATCTCATACCTAATCCGCTTAGCCAATGCCTGTTTCTCTTCTTCTGATTGATTCAACTTCATAATTTTTTTACACACCCGAAACGTACTGGCAGAATGGCGGCTAAAGAGTTTAAACTGTCCCTCCGACATCGCTCCACAAATAACTCTTTTTTTAACCAATACTTCAGGTACATAGCAATACTGTGTATGTCGCGATGACCTGATCCAGAAATCAAAATCTTCATACGTTAATGTTTCATCATAGCCATTCAACGCATCCATAATTTTACGGGTTGCCATTATGGTTGGCGGACAAATGAAATACTGTTGAATTATGTCTTTGTAAACATTTCCTTGCGGGATGGTATGGTGAGGGTAGCGGTCGGAATGAATGTATAGCATTTTTCCACTTTCATCTATCAGTTCAGCATCGCTAAACGTTACACCAAATTCTGCACCCGCGTGTTGCAATGCCCTTAATCCTTTTTCGATACGGGTGGGTAACAATACATCATCGGCTGCGAGATCAATGATGTATTCACCTTTAACTAAACGAAGTGCTTTATTAAAGGCTTTGCAATTACCCAGGTTTGTTTCCAGCAAAAGCAATTCAAGCGAAGGATATTCCTCTTTAAGTTTTTTAATTTCTTCTTTACTTGAATCGGTACTGGCATCGTCCACTACAATAAGCTGAATAGGTGAGTACGATTGGTGCAAAACAGATTCCACTGCTTCACGAACAAAGCGTTGCTGGTTGTAACACAAACAAATAACAGAAAC
>CAZCRJ010000077.1:0-297 GCA_964501015.1 uncultured Roseivirgaceae bacterium
TGTTCAGGGTAATGTGCTTAAGCATGTCGGTTTTAGCAACATAGGGCACCAGGCCAACTTTTAAATACGTTATTAATTTATCCCGTACCTCAACTTCTGTAGCCAAAGGAAGCATGTTAAAGCGCAGAGTATCTTTCTGACCTGAAAAATTCTTCTGGCCGAAAAAGATCATCTGGTAAGTATCACCTCCATTGCCCATAGTCTGGGTAGTAACCAGTACGTGCACATCGGCAGCAAGTCGGTCAAATACGAAATCAACAATATTGATCTCTGAACGGATGAACGTAAGATCGCACC
>CAZCRJ010000077.1:307-9069 GCA_964501015.1 uncultured Roseivirgaceae bacterium
ACCAGGTGCTGCTGCAATCCATGAAAAGTTTAACTTTTTGCTGAGACTTCGGTAATTCCTGCGCCTGAACCTGAAAATAGGTACACAGTAAGACCAGGGTAATGGTCAGTTTGGACAATGTCATGTGGGGTATGTTTGGGTAGCGGTAATAACGGTAATTCCGGCACGAAGTTGTGCTGAATTTCAATCTTTTAATAACAATATTCCTATGGAGGGTGTACGACAACATCCTTCGGTAGGAAATAGATGTTACACTTTTTTGGTGTCCACTTTATCGGTAAAGAATATCCCAAAAATTACCATTACCACCAAGGCAAAACCGGCTGGTATCCACCAGAATTCTTTCCACTGAAGCGGGGTGAGGGTAATTTGTTCTCCGAGGAAACTATTGTAAACAGCCCCTGCTATTTGTGCACCAATCAGCATACCCACACCATAGGTAACCAACACAAGAAATCCCTGTGCCTGGCCGCGAATTTTCTCTGTCGATTTTTTATCAACATAAATCTGACCGGTGACAAAGAAGAAATCATAACAAATGCCATGCAACGCAATTCCACCAATAATCATCCAGTGAATACTTTCAGGAGCGCCCAGGGCAAACAGTGCATAGCGCACGGCCCAGGCCAGCATGCCGAAGATCAGCATCTTCTTAACGCCAAGGCGTACAAAGAACAACGGCATCAGTAACATAAAAAGTACTTCCGACATCTGTCCTATGGTTTGTGTTCCGGCAATGTTGGTAAACCCGCTTACTCCCAAATAAATCTGAGTATAGTTGTAGTAGGCAGCCAGTGGTATACTGATCAGGAAGGAGCAAAGAATGAATACATAAAAGGATTTGCTTCCCAAGGCTTTTAATGCATCAATGCCCGCAATACTTCTGGCGGTCACCTTTTCACCGGCAGCTTTTGGTGGCGTATGCGGTAAGGAGAAACTGTAGATACCCAGAAGAATGGAGGCCGTTGCCGCTGTGTATAATGGAAGTGCTGTTTTTTCAGCAACACCATTAATCAGTGAACCCAACACATAACTGATGCTGAGTCCGGCAATTATCCAACCGATGGTACCAAACACACGAATCACCGGAAATTGATTTTCCTGGTCGGTGATGTTATGAAATGCCAATGTGTTGGAAAGTCCAAGTGTTGGCATATAACAAAGATTATAAGCTAATAAAAATCCGATAAACATTACGGGCGAATGACTTACCTGAGGTGTAAGAAATAGAATGATGCCGCCAAGAATATGAAGAGTTCCCAACACTTTTTCCGTTGCAAAGTAGCGGTCGGCAATCATGCCCAGAAAAAATGGTGCAAGTATGGCAGCAATGGGATTAACCGTGTAAGGCCAGTGTGTTAAACTCCCCATCCCAAGTTCCGTCATGTAAACCGCTATGGAAGTATACCAGGCGCCCCAGATAAAAAATTGGAGAAACATCATGATGCTCAATCGCGAAACAAGGTTCTTATGCAGTGCAGTAGTCGTCATAGGGATAGTAATTTGGTGAATCAAGATTGCACGAATAAATTGATTGCGCAAGACCTTATATAAAATAGCGTTCAAGGCCTAAAACACCATTTATCTTCCTGATTTTTTAATAAATTGCCTATTCGTCAACTTAAAAATTTACCATGAATAGAAAATTACGAATGGGTATGATCGGAGGGGGAAAGGATGCCTTCATTGGGTCAATACACCGGATAGCGGCCAATATGGATGGCTTGATTGATATTGTAGCCGGTGCCTTAAGTGTTAATCCAGAAGTAGCCCTTGCAAGTGGTAAAATGCTCTTTATGGAAGATGACAGGATTTATACCTCCTATGAAGAAATGCTAGATAAGGAAAGTAAGTTGCCTGCCGACAAGCGCATTGATTTTGTAACCATAGTTACACCCAATTTTGTGCATTTCGCACCAGCCATGTTGGCCCTTGAAAAGGGGTTTCATGTGGTTATTGAGAAGCCGATCACATTTACATTGGAGGAAGCGCAACAATTGAAGAAGAAGGTAGAAGAAACCGGATTAATGCTTTGCCTTACGCATACTTATTCGGGATATCCTATGGTGCGCCAGGCGCGTGCCATGATACGAGAAGGTGCGTTGGGATCTATTCGCAAGATAGTAGTGGAATATCCACAAGGTTGGTTAAGCAAAATGAGTGAACGTGAAGGAAATGCACAGGCTGCTTGGCGTACAGACCCCAAGCGTTCGGGTAAGGCCGGAGCCATGGGGGATATAGGAACGCATGCTGCCCACCTGGCTGAATTTATTTCGGGTTTAAAAATCACGAAGCTTTGTGCTGATCTGAACATCATGGTGCCCGGCCGTGCTTTGGATGATGATGGAAACGTATTGCTTAAGTTTAACAATGGTGCGGCAGGGGTGCTCGTTGCTTCACAGGTAGCAGCAGGGGAGGAGAACGCATTGAAGATTCGCGTCTATGGTGAACATGGCGGTATTGAATGGGCGCAAATGGAACCCAATTCCCTAATTGTAAAATGGCTCGATAAACCCATGCAAATTTTGCGTGCAGGATCAAATGGATTTTTACATCAGGAAGCATTATTCAATACACGTACACCAACAGGACATCCGGAAGGATACCTGGAAGCATTTGCCAATCTCTACCGGAATTTTGCTATAGCCTTAATGGCTCGTATAGCGGGAACGACAGCACCAACTGAAGTTGATTTTCCATCAGTGAATGATGGTATACGTGGAATGTCCTTTATCGATACTGTTGTAAAGAGCGGGCAGAGCAGTGAAAAATGGACAACTTTTGACGCTTAGAAAAATGAAAACAATTAAAGGTCCCGCGCTATTCTTAGCCCAGTTCCTGGGAAATGAAGCACCGTTTGATGAGATGCAATCAATTTGCCGATGGGCTGCATCACTGGGTTATGTTGGTGTACAAATACCAACATGGGATGCACGGTGTATTGATCTAAAAAAGGTTGCCGAAAGTAAAACCTATGCCGATGATTACCGCGCGATGGTAGAGAACTGCGGAGTTCAGATTACGGAACTGAGCACTCACCTACAGGGTCAATTGGTGGCAGTTAATCCCGCATATGATGTCATGTTCGATAATTTCGCTCCGGCAACGGTTCGTGGAAAATATAAGGAACGCACTGCATGGGCTGTGGATCAATTGAAGTTAGCAGCTAAAGCAAGTAAAAACTTGGGCCTTAAGGCACACGCAACGTTTTCAGGTGCATTGTTATGGCATACCATGTATCCTTGGCCACAGCGTCCTGCAGGTTTAGCAGAAGCAGGATTTAAGGAACTGGCCAAGCGCTGGCTTCCCATTCTAAATGCTTTTGATAAAGCAGATGTGGATGTCTGTTATGAAATCCATCCCGGTGAGGATTTACATGATGGCATATCCTTCGAACGATTCTTAAAAGAAACCGAAAATCATCCGCGGGTAAAGCTATTGTATGATCCCAGTCATTTTGTGTTACAACAACTGGATTACCTCCAATACATCGATCACTATCATCCCTATATTAAAATGTTTCATGTTAAGGATGCTGAATTTAATCCTACCGGAAAAAGTGGTGTGTATGGTGGATATCAGGATTGGATTGACCGGCCGGGAAGATTCCGGTCATTGGGTGATGGCCAGGTAAACTTTAATTCCATCTTTTCAAAACTAGCACAATATGATTATAAAGGCTGGGCAGTGCTGGAATGGGAATGTTGCATCAAGCATCCGGAACAAGGTGCCCAGGAGGGAGCGGGATTTATCCGAGACCATATTATTCGGGTCACAGATAAAACCTTTGATGACTTTGCTTCTTCGGGTTCGGATGCTAAATTGAATAAAAAACTATTGGGATTATGAGAAATATACTGTTTACCGTTCTATTCATGTTTGTATTGGCTTCTTGTGGCGGAAAGAAAACTGATCAGGCAGAGCAAGATCAGCCGGCTCAGCTTTCAACGGGCCAACTCGTTGCTATTGGTAAATTGCTGGTGGACGAAGCAGATTGTAAAACCTGCCATCACCCGACCAATAAAATTATCGGCCCATCGCATAAGGAGGTGGCTGAAAAATACGAATTCACAGATGCCAATATCAAGCTGTTGGCGGAGCGCATTATACAGGGTGGGACTGGTGTGTGGGGTGAAATCCCCATGACCCCTCATGCAGATCTCTCGCAGGAGGATGCCGAAAAAATGGCAATGTATGTGCTTTCGCTGGATGGCGAAGAAAAGAAGTAGTAATCATGACACAAGTCCTGTTAGAAAACGACTATGTGATTTGTGAACTGGATGACTCCTTGCCCGTGCTGAAACACCGTTGGAAACAAGAAACACCAGGTGAAATATTTAAAGAGAACCTAGTCGCTATTCATGAATTGTATCTGCACTACAGTAAAACGCATGATCATCTCGCGTGGCTTGCCGACACGCAATTGCTTGGCGAAATTGATGAGGATACCGAAAATTGGTTTTCTGATGTTTGGGAAGATCTATTGTTTCGCATTGGTAATGTAAAATTTCATGCCGTTATTCTAGGCGAGGATTTTTTTGCTGACTACCCAATGGAAAAATTTAAAATGAATGCGGAAGAACGCTTTAAAGAACTGGATATCCAACTGGGTGTTTTTTCGGATGAAGATGAAGCTTATGACTGGATTCGTACACGCTGAAAATTTACGATAAATGAAAAGAAGAACATTTATTCAACAAGTAGCGCTCGCCTCTGCAAGCGGGTTGGTATTGCCTTCTGTATACAGCTGCCAGGCTGGCGCAACAGGACGCCCCATCGGTATTCAATTATATACCTTAAAGGATGTTATTCTTAAGGATGTAAAAGGCACACTTAAAAAAGTGGCTGACATTGGATTTAAAGAACTGGAGATGTACAGCTATGGAAATGGGAAGGCGTTGGGATTACCCTATGCTGACCTGGTTAAAATGGCCAACGATTCTGGATTAACCATTGCAAGCGGTCATTATGATACGGGAGGATTGTTTCCGGATAAAAAGGGTACACTTACCAACAATTGGGAGCAAGCGGTTGACGATGCAGTAAAGGCCGGACAGGAGTATATGGTCATTGCATGGCTTCACCCCGATGAACGAAAATCACTGGATGATTACAAGCGTTTAGCCGAAATGATGAATAAAGCTAATGAGCTTTGTAAGCAAGCAGGTGTAAAGCTTGGGTATCATAATCATGAGTTTGAGTTTATTAAACTTGACGACCAGGTTCCGTATGATGTATTGGTAAACGAACTTGACCCCACTGTAATTTTAGAATTGGATATGTATTGGACCACCTTTGCTGATGTGAATACCCTTGAATTATTCAAGAAACATGCAGGCCGAATTCATCTTTGGCATGTCAAAGATATGGATAAGCAGGATCGCAAACGGCAAACGGATGTGGGATCAGGTTCTATAGACTATAAGCCGGTTTTTGCTGCAGCTCAGCAATCCGGCATGAAGCATTTTTTCCTGGAGCAGGAATATTTTTCTATTGATCACTTTGCTGCCATCGAAAAAGGATATCGCTACCTTCGTACGATTACCTGAAACGTATTGCCAATTTTCTGTGTGCTTGTACTTTTATTAAACTGATTGCTTTCAATAAATCTGGGTGCATTTCTGGCATCCTGGATTTTATTGTGCTTTATGTATCGCAAGTGGTGTATGATCAACTGTAATTTACCAGCATAACCAATCCAACGAGCCACAATACAACATTAGATACAATCAAAACATCAATCAACGCGTTAGCTTTCTTCATCCGATTATGGATATTTTTACGCATTACTCGATTGGTGATCTCATTATGACGGTCACGATTATGTAACATTCTACTCCGGTAGGAATTACGAAGGTGTTTCGAGTAAAAATCAAGAAGTTCCATGATTATTCTTAGATTTTGATTTTCAGGTTTAGTCGGTTGATTTTTGCGGAAGCCTGTACCGGATCATTACTTCATTATTGCCCGCAGTATAGCGGCTGAGTTTTGATACTACAAAGTCGTGGGCGTATCCAAAGGTGAGGGCATTGGCTACGTGCACTTGAAGCATGGCAGTGAATGAATCGTTGGTACGGTATGAAAATCCGAGGCCGTACTTTTCCTGGTACCAGAGTAACGTGTTGAAATCGATTTGTATGGGCGCACCTTCTGTTACTTTAACAAGCGTAGACGGTTTGATCTTTAACATGGGCGATACATCAATAGAATATCCGGTCGTAATGTAGTAGTGGCTGGTGGCACGGGCGCTAAATTGGTTATTGTCGGATCCATCAAGCGATTCGTTGATCAGGTTAGGTACAGAAATGCCGGCAAAGAACCGGGGTGCATAGTAGTATACACCACTTCCAAAGCCAATAGCGATTTGGTTAGTGTAATCGGAAAAGGCACCATCGGATTGATGGTTCGGGTTGGTTACCACAGATGTATAATCAGCCTTGTAGTTAAGTAGACTTGCCTGAAGCCCCATAGCCAATCCGCGTTGTTTATCAAACTTTATCCGGTAGGCATATTGTGTTGTTACATTCATATTTTGATGGATACCGATACGGTCATTCATCACAATGAGACCAAGCCCCACGCGATTGTTAGCCACGGGTGCATCGAGCATAAGCGTTTGTGTTTGTGGTGCACCTTCAATGCCGGCCCACTGTTTCCGGTATAGCGCGGTGGCACCAAAAGTGCCCGAGCTTCCGGCCATTGCTGGGTTGAGTCCGTTGCCCATGTACATAAACATGGAGTAAGCGGGTTCTTGCTGTGCAAAGGTTTTGCAAGCGAGCAGCAGAAACACCACCAGAAATAGTCGGTTAAGCAATAAGGTAGTCAACGATGGTGTCGAGCGCATGTGCAGGTTTGATTTAAAGGTTGTTTTCATGATTGTAACTTGTATTTGCTAGGGTTAATTATTTTCGTTTGATGGTGAAGTACCGTACCTGAGGTTTTTGGCCATCGTTGAAATCAACAGCGTAGAAGTAGGTACCATCTGGCAATTGGTTACCCAGTACCAGTCCGGTGTTAGCTATGCCATCCCAATTATTTTGGTAATTACGTGATTCGTATACCACATTTCCCCAGCGGTTGAACACTTTCAGGTTAATTACTTTCCCTTCTGCACCGTGAATGACAAAGGTGTCGTTCACGCCATTGCCATCCGGTGAGAAGCCTTCCGGGATGAACACAGCGGGGGCAACAGGTGGCAATGTAAATTCAATCGTTACCGTATTGGTGTTAGCCACCTCGTTCAGAATAAATGATATGGTTGCGAATTGCGGTATGATGGAGGACGTAAGGGTTGCCGAGTAGCTACCGTTTTGCAGGTTACTAACCGAAGAAAGTGTTCCGGCTGTAGTATTCAGAACCACAGTGGCATCGGTTACCGGTTGGTTATTTTGATTTACGACCGTAACGGTTACCGTAGCCTCGCTTTTGCCGTCTGCAGTTACTTCATGCTTATCGGTAATGATCGTAGCCGACAATACAGGTTGTTCAGTAGCCGTGAATGTAATCGTTACCTGGCTCGTCATGATTTCGCCATTCAGCATAGCCGTTATGAGGGCATCTGCTGATGAGGTTGGGGATATGAGCGTTACAGTATACGTACCGTTGCCGTGATCAGTCAGGTTAAGGAATGATCCGGCTGTGGTGTGGAGTACTACCTGATCACTACCTGTTGTGATAAGGTTGCCGTATGCATCTTTTAATTGAACGGTAAGTAAAATATTTGTTATTCCGTCTGCTTCAGCCGAGTAAGATGAGGCTGTGATGACAGAAGTGACTGCACTGGCTGAGCCGGGCACAATGGTTACAGACGGTTCGTCTTCCATTATCTCACCGTTTAGTTTTCCGGTTATTGTAATAACACCGGTTACTGTAGGTGCGGTAAGTGTTGTTGTATAGGTTCCATTGTTATGGTCGGTTACAGAGGAAATCGTTCCGCCCGAGGCTAACAATTCTACCTGATGACCACCGGATGTTAAATTAGTACCGTGCTCATCTTTCAGTTGCACGGTTACGGTAAGCGTACTTTCGCCATCCGCAACAAGCGTGTTAGTGGAAAGACTAATGGTTGAGGTAATAATACTGGCATGGATCAGTGTAAAGTTCACTTCGGCATAGTCTTCCAGGTTGGAGTCATTGAGTTTACCGGTTAGCGTTACCATTCCTGGTGCATTACTTGCTGTTAATGTTGCTGTGTACAGGCCGGTTTGGTGATCGGTAACCGAAGATAATGTTCCTCCTGTAGTGAATATTTCCACATGATCACCACCCACAGTAATCAAATTTCCTTTGGCATCCTGGAGTTGTACGGTAACCGTTAGTGTACTTACACCATCCGCAGGTATAGAGGAGGGAGAAGCAGTTAATGTCGATAGTGCAACACTAGCCGGTCCAGGTATTAGCTGAATCATTAATTCATCCTGCTTGTCCTCACCATTGACACTGGCGGTTAAGGTGATGGTGCCTGTTTGGGTGGATGCAGTGAAGGTTAGGGTATATGTTCCATCGTTGTTGTCAGTGATGGATGAAAGTGTCCCTCCTGTAGAGTAAAGTGCAACAGCATCGCCTCCTGAGGTCAGGAGATTACCATGAGCATCTTTCAATTGTACCGTTAGGGTGATTGTACTTTCACCATCGGCCGTAACTGAAGAGGCTGAAGCGCTCAGCGTTGAAGTTGATGGATCTGCCAGGCCGGGTAAGAGAAGAATGGATACTTCCTCTTCAATCAATTCCCCGTTGATGCTGGCCGAAATGGTAACCGAACC
>CAZCRJ010000078.1:0-9022 GCA_964501015.1 uncultured Roseivirgaceae bacterium
GTGACCTGCTGCTCCTCCTTCTTAGGTTGACAGGCTACCAGGAGAGCAATGGCGAACAGGGTAGCAAAAGTAGATTTCATCGATTCAGGAAAGGTTGAAGTACCTCAAGATATACTCCCATCCGGTAATTTGAAAGACATTTGCCGGGCGCGTTGGTAAAACGTGATCAACGGCAGGTTGGTAAGACCAATTCAGCGAAATAATTGACTAATTACCGTTCTCAGAATATTTTGCCGGGATTGAGAATGCCATTGGGATCAAACACCTTTTTTATACCGCGCATGAGTTCAAGGTTAGCTTCCTTCATGGCAAGAGGCATGTAAGGACGTTTGGCAATGCCAATACCATGCTCTCCGGAAAGCGTTCCGCCCAGGCTGACAGTCAGTTTGAATATTTCTCCAATACCTTCCGGAATTTTTGTTTCCCAATCGTGATCGCTGATGTCTTCCTTAAGGATATTCACGTGAAGGTTTCCATCGCCCAGGTGTCCGAAGCAAACCGTATTAAAACCATACGCTTTACCAATTTCCTTTATGCCTGAAATGAGTTTTGGAAGATTACCCCGGGGCACCACCACATCATCGGATTTGGTGAGCGTGTACCAATTAACAGCCGGAGAAATATTTTTACGTACTTTCCATAGTTCTTCTTTTTGTGCAGCGCTTTCCGCGAACAATACTTCACCGGATTGAAAGTTTTCTACTACTCCCATAACACGTTCGGCATCCCGCATCAGCACTTCTTCGTCATTGCCATCGAGTTCGCACAGCAGGTAGGCATTCATGTTTTCGGGCAAGTGGGTAGTTACCGGGCTGCCCAGCACCTTCTCACAATACTCAAATGTTTTGATGCCGGCTTCACGCTCGAAAAACTCCATGCCTGATGGTTGAATGCCCGCGGTGAATATGGCTGCAATTGCGCTGCATGCTTCTTCATTTGAAACAAATGGAATGAGCATGAGTACATTCTTCTGTGGATAGCCACGCAGTTTGAATACAATTTTCGTAATGATGCCTAATGTGCCCTCACTGCCGCACATCAGTTGTGTTAAATTATACCCGGTAGAATTTTTTAATACATTGGCGCCTGTCCAGATGATCTCACCGTTGGGCAACACAACTTCAAGGTTCAATACATAATCGCGGGTAACGCCATACTTCACGGCTTTTGGGCCACCTGAGTTTTGCGCTAAATTGCCGCCCAAAAAACACGACCCGCTACTGGCCGGATCAGGCGGGTAGAACAATCCTTTTTCTTTAACAGCCGTCTGGAATACTTCTGTAATTACACCCGGTTCAACGGTAGCCTGAAGGTTCAATTCATCGATAGTAAGAATCTTATTGAAACGTTCCATGGATAGCACAGCGCCATGATGTGTTGGCAACGCTGCTCCCGCTAACCCTGTGCCTGCACCACGTGGCGTTACAGGCATGCGGTGTTCATTGCATATGCTCATGATCCGGCTTACTTCTTCGGTAGTGCCGGGTTTGATGACTATCGAAGGCATGAAGTGGTAATCTTCTGTTTTGTCGTGCGCATAATCCTGGCGCCTTTCTTCATCCAGAATTACATTTTCTTTGCCCACTATGGCCTCAAATTGGCTTATGATATCAAGCGTTACTTCTGGAAATGCCATGCAATGCGTATATTTGATAACTCATTTTTTAAACTGTACGATGTTGCTATTTTTTAATCGTAAAGGTAAGCAACCTTTTCAGTTCCTTTTTCTGCTGGTGCTTGTGTTTTTTGCGTCCTGTGCATCGCACAAAGCTACCATACGCGATGAAAAGGTTGGAAAGGTAATTCAAACGGCCCGAACCTATACGGGTACACCCTACAAATACGGAGGGACAACGCGTGCCGGAATGGATTGTTCTGCCTTAACCTCGCTTTCCTACCGGGTTGCTGATGTTAAACTTCCCCGATCCAGTGCCGACCAAAGTAAAATAGGGAAGGAGGTAAAATTAAAAGAGCTACAACCGGGTGATCTGGTGTTTTTCGCCACGGGTAAGAAGAAACGCGAAATCACTCATGTGGGTATCATTACCGAGAGGAAATCCCGAAATAATGTACGGTTCATTCATGCCTCTACCAGCCTTGGCGTAGTGGAGGATAATCTGTACTCTGCATATTATTATGAACGCTTTCGTGTGGCGCGCAGGCCAATTGAATAATCCAGAAGTGCTAGTCTGATGTAGGGATGTTTTACTACCTTGGTTGTGCCAATGAAGAATGTCATGCATACTACCAAACCTACAACCCGAAGAAGTTTTTTGAAGGCATCTGCACTGGGTGCATCGGCTTTTTCTATTTCAAACCTTTCTGCGCTCCCCACAGATGAAGGAAAAAAACCGATTGTAGTTTCTACCTGGCGTAATCCTGAAGCGAATGCTGTTGCGTGGATTATTGTGAGTAAGAATGGGCGTGCCCTTGATGCCGTAGAACAAGGTGCTCGCGTACCGGAAGCAAATCCAAAAGATACTTCGGTAGGCTTTGGCGGCTTACCTGACCGTGAAGGCATGGTTACACTTGATGCCAGCATTATGGATGAGAAAGGAAATTGCGGAGCAGTGGCATTTGTGCAGGGATTTAAACATGCAGTTTCTATTGCACGCCTGGTGATGGAAAAAACTCCGCATGTAATGATTGTTGGAAAGGGTGCAGAGCAACTGGCTCTGGAACATGGATTTAAAAAGGAAAACCTCCTTACGAAGGAATCTGAGAAAGCCTGGAAGGAGTGGTTAAAGAAATCGGAATATAAGCCGTTCCATAATCCGGGTCAGCATGATACGATTGGTATTCTGGCGTTGGATAGTAAGAGTAATCTTTCCGGTGCCTGTACCACCAGCGGTATGGCCTATAAGCTGCATGGACGGGTTGGAGATTCTCCTGTTATTGGCGCGGGACTTTATGTTGATGGTGAAGTTGGGGCAGCCACTGCCACGGGTGTGGGTGAAGAGATGATTCGCATTGCCGGCAGTCATACTATTGTGGAGCTGATGCGGCATGGTCGCTCTCCTCAGGAGGCTTGCGAAGAAGCAATCAAACGCGTTATCCGCAAACACGGAGATAAAGCAAAAGATCTTCATGTAGCATTTCTTGCCCTTGGGGTTAATGGTGAAGTGGGCGCTTACTCCACCACGAATACATTTGAATACACCGTAACCGATGCTGATCAGCAGAATGTAGTGATACGGTCGGGCAGTTATTTTTCATAATATGATTCTTGAGGTAGTGGTCTATACTATTGATTCGGCTATTCAGGCCCAGAAGGGTGGAGCGGACCGCATTGAACTTTGTGGTAATCCTGCCGAAGGTGGAACAACCCCATCGTTTGGCGTGATGGAACTTGTACGGCAGGCGTTAACGAATGATGTCTATGCCATGATACGTCCGAGGGGAGGCGATTTTGCCTACACTGCGTTTGAATACTTTGCAATGAAGCGGGATATAGAAATGTGTAAGCGTGCCAGTATGGATGGAGTGGTGTTTGGTTTACTTAAGCCCAATGGTACACTGGATAAGGAACGGTGCAGAAAATTAATTGAAGCAGCACGCCCCATGAAAGTCACCTGTCACCGTGCATTTGACATGACCCGTGATCCTTTTGAAGCGCTGGAAGACTGCATTGACGCTGGGTTCGATAGGATACTTACATCAGGTCAGCAAGCTGTTGCGTCAAAGGGCGTTGATATTATCGCGGAATTGGTGCAAAGGGCTAAAGGCAGAATTGCCATCATGCCCGGTTCCGGTGTAAATGAAGAGACAGTTGAAAGCATTGTGCATAAAACGCGTGTAAAGGAAATTCATTTTTCAGCATCAGCATCTACACCAAGTGTAATGCAGTATCACAACACCGCTATTTCCGGTATGGGATCTGAAGCAGGCACTGAATTCATGTACCGCACGGTTGATCCTGAACGGGTGAGGGCAATTCGCGTGCTCGCAGAAAACGCTGCAAAGGATTGATTAATCAGTTACGTGACTACATAAAAAACGGAGCATGTTTTCACATGCTCCGTTTCGGTGTGTATTCTAATGTTTGTATTATTCCCGAGTTGCTTTAATCGGGAAGCTGCGGAACCCACCGAGATTCATGGTACCGGTCATTTCATTTTCACTAATCACTGCAGTACAGTCGATGATTACTTCGTTTCCGCCAAAGTTCATGGTGTAGGCGAAGAATATCTTATTTCCGTCAACCGTTACCTTGGAAAGCTTCACTTCCTGTGGCATACGCTCGTTTTTAATGGTACCGCTGTACACGTCTTCATCTTTCGAGATATTGATTTTTCCACCACTGCCGGGTTGACCACTTTCCACCGTGTATGCCCATACACCCGCTGCTTGATAAACAGTATCCGTTGCGGCTTCAGGAAGATTTGGTGCAACCGTTGCAGCGGCAGGAGCCATACCTGTTCTTGGCATACCGCCACCTGCTGCAGATTGCTGCATGCCTTCATTCATGCTACCGCCCATATCATTCCCGCCACCATCTTTCATGTCGTCATTATTGATTGATTTTCGTGTACGTCTTTGGCGCTGCTGCTGTTCAAAACTCATTTTACCAATGCGGTAGTTGAAGTTGATTTTGAAGTTCATGTTATATAGTTCGTTCAAACCTTTCTGACTAATGGTAGGCGAAGTCAGTTCATTCCTAATTTTCATTGAAGTAGAAAAGAAGTTCTCCGCACCAAAACCAATGCTCCCTTTTTTGTCTTTGAAGCTCTTGTTAAAGGCTAAACTATATACTCCAAATCCACCCTGTGTACCCTGCAATTGTACCTGGCGACCACGGTAAAAACTGAAGAACTGTATGGCCCAGTCTTTCTTTAACTGGTAGCTTCCGAATAAGCGCCCACTGAAAACCCAACCTTCATTGGCGGCCACCAATTCGGGATTAGGACTGTTGTTGTCCAATACCGCATAGTATATATCTCCACCTCCATTAACGGTAAGTTTTCCTTTCATGATATTGGCAAACAAGCTCATACCATAGGCATCTTCCCGGCCGATGTTATCAAATGTTGTTCTGATCCGATCCTCCTCCACCACTTCACGAATCCGTTGGATTGAATTGTTGGTGTTTCGCATAAACGAAGAGAAATTAAGGGATATTCCCTGAACAAATGTACTGTAACCAAGTTCGAAGTTATTGGTGTATTCAGGATCCAGTTGCGGATTACCTACTGTGAAATTGAAGGGGTTGGAAGCCTGGATATTTGGATTCAGGAACTGAATGGAAGGGCGTTGAATCCGTCTGTTATAGGATGCCTTTAGGGTGTTGTTGTTTTTTAGTTTTTTAGAAACGTTTAAGCTGGGAACCAAAACGCCATATGACGGGATATCTATATTATCTTCCGTTAATGTATAGGCATTAATAACAGTGTATTCATATCGTGCACCGGCTTTTACACTGTAGGAAGATTTAGTGGATAAGGTATAGGCTAAGTATCCTGCTGTTACGTTCTGATCATAATTCAGGTTGTTGGTAAACTGACTATTATCCACTTGTTCAAAAACGCCATCTCCGTCTGGATCCTGGAAATAGGTGAAGTTGCTAAACACCTGACGGTAAATATTCTTACCACCGAATTCAACAAGCTGGTTGTCACTAATAGGTGTCTGGTAATCGACTTGAAAGGTCATCTCCTCATTGTAGCTGTCGTTCAGGTTTTTTATTCCTGTGTTTGCAGGTGCGCCATTTTGCTCATAAATAATATTAGTAAAATTATTATTTCTGTTGTTGCGGCTGTATAAACCAAGTATACTGAATTCTTGTTGGGGTTTGTCAAACAGACGCGTATAGGTGAGGTTAACATCATAGGTCCCTGAGTTATCAACTGTTTTTACGTTACGGAAGGTATTTGAAATAATGGAGTTGCCTGATGATAAC
Source organism: uncultured Roseivirgaceae bacterium (assembly GCA_964501015.1). Lineage (GTDB taxonomy): Bacteria > Bacteroidota > Bacteroidia > Cytophagales > Cyclobacteriaceae > UBA2336. Next base: position 5,897 of record CAZCRJ010000078.1, read on the forward strand.
TGTGTGAATAACCCATCCTGGTAGTTGCTACCATTTCTAGCGCCAAAGCGCATTGAGCCTGTCAATGAATTTTTCTCATCGATATCGTAATCGAAACCGAAGCGATAATTGCCAAACAAATTATTGTTACGGGTATCGGCATGCTGTATGTTGGTGATGTCTGGATTGATGTTATTAATATCTTTTGTAATCTGTTCATTTTCAAAAGATCCTTTCACATTATACATGGCACGACCAAAGCCACCTACGGAAATTCCGAGTTTTCCCTGGCGATAATTACCATTGATACCAAGATTAGATCCACGTATACCCGCGCTGCTGTTGATGTTCATGGTTACACCCTGTAGTGTATTTTTCTTGGTGATAATATTAATAATACCGCCTGTTCCTTCCGCATCGTATTTGGCCGAAGGAGAAGTAATTACCTCCACCGACTTAATCTGTTCTGCAGGGATTTGTTTTAAGGCATCGGCAATGCTGTTGGCCATTACCGTTGAAGGCTTATTGTTAATCAACACCAAAATATTTTGGCTTCCACGCAGGGTAACATTTCCATCAAGATCAACAGATAACAAGGGAACACGTTTCAACACATCCGTGGCATCACCACCTTGAGTAGTATTATCGTTCTCTGCATTGTATATGGTGCGGTCAACTCGTTCTTCAATAAGCGCCCGCTGGCCTTCAACCACTACTTCATTCAATAATTTGGTTTCAGACGTTAGGGGAATTGATCCCAGATCGATAGTGTTTTTACGATCGCTGATTTCCACATCTATTGTTTTAGACTCATATCCAACAAAGGAGATTACCAGTTTATAGTTACCGGCTGGCACTTTACTCAGCGTGAATTTACCTTTCATATCGGCTACCGAACCATCAATGGTTTTCCCATCAGCCGTTATCAGGGCAACAGTAGCAAATTCAACCACTTCCTTATTGGTGGCATCAGTTATAGTCCCTGAAATTTTGCCATTGCCTTTGTCCTGTGCAAAGGCAATCTGAGATATAATAATGAGGGCTAAAAAAATCTTTTTCATAAACAACAAGTAACTTTTATCGAATGTTTTGGTTCAGGCGCAATACCCTGACATGATTTAAACTGCAAATCAACAGGAATGTTTCCATGCCAAGAGTGGTATTAGACCAATTGGGTCAGCGGATCGATAACTACGGTATATTCACGACCTTTCGGGCTGGTAGCGCGAGAAAGGGTATCGGTCGATGAATGTAGGCAAACGGTAGAAAAACCAAGGTAATAGACATAATCCATGACACAAGGCGAGTACTTTTATGCTGTTATTCCGTTATCCTGACATTCAGAGAGTAAATATGCAAACATCCATACATCGCAACCGTGTTATCCTTCTTCACCTACTGTTCTGGTGTATCTACCTGTCGTTTAACTTTTACCAGATAAACTTCTACCAGCAGCAACGGGGGTACGACTGGACCAGGGCACTGACCTTTACAGGAGTTCAGTTCTTCTTTACCTTTGCGATGGCGTATCTGAATTATTTTTTGATTCTACCCCGGTTTTTAAGTCACAAGAAAGCCTGGCGGTATTTTCTGGAATTCAGCATTCCTTTTATCCTGTTGGTCGGTCTCCGTATTTATCTTCAGCGGTATATGATGTCGGATTCACCAAGAAGCGATTATTTCTATTCCCAAATGTATATTGTACAAGTAGCAGCTATAACCCTATTCATCACCATTTTTGTGGGGATGCTTCGGTTTGCTGTGGACTGGTTTGAGTTGGAAGCACGCAAAAGGGAAATTGAAAACGAAAAACTTTATGCCGAACTGAATTTTCTGCGGGCACAGATAAACCCACATTTTTTGTTCAATACACTCAATAATCTGTATTACCTCGCATATTCCAAGTCTGAAAATACAACAGAAGTTATTTCCAAGCTTTCGCAGATGATGCGGTATATGATTTATGAATCCAATCATGAAAAGGTGCTGCTGAGCAAAGAAATAGAATACATGCAGAACTACATCAGCCTGGAACAATTAAGGCTAAACAACCAGGTGCCTATAGAATTTAAAATTGAAGGAGAAACAGACGATACCTGGATTGCACCACTGATTTTGATTACCTTTCTTGAGAATGCCTTTAAGCATGGGGTCAGTAATAACGCTTCAGTGACATGGATAAATATTCTGATCCGGGTAAGTGGAAAACAATGTATGTACCGGGTAGAAAACAGTAAGGTTGTAGCGGCCACAGATACAAGGGAGGGTAAGTCCGGTATCGGACTGCAAAATGTACAACGCAGACTGGAGTTGAGTTATCCGGATAGCCATGTTTTAAAAGTAGAAGAAACTGCTGACCGTTATTCAATACAATTGGATATAACACTTTCGTGAAACTAACGTGCCTTATTGTTGAAGACGAACCCCTGGCCCGTAACCTCCTGGTAGATTACGTAAAGAAAGTCCCGTCCTTACACTTGGTGGATGCATGCTCAAATGCTATGGATGCGCTGGAGGTTTTGCGTAAGCAACCGGTTGATATCTTATTTCTTGATATACAGATGCCGGAAATAACCGGTATTACGTTTCTTAAAATTCTACAAAAGAAACCGCTGGTGATTTTTACAACAGCCTATTCGCAATATGCGCTGGAGGGCTACGAACTTGATGTGGTCGATTATTTGCTAAAACCTATTACCCTTGAAAGATTTTTACGGGCAGTAGATAAAGCGGTACAACGAATTCAAGTACCATACGTGACAACGGTACCGGAAGCCATGCAGGCTGGACCAGACAAACCGGACTTTGTTTTTGTAAAGGATGGCACGCGGATGGTAAAAATAACCCTGGATGATATTTTATATGTGGAAGGCATGAAGGATTATGTTACAATCCACACCAGGGAGAAAAAAATTACTACGTTACAACGCATGAAAGTGTTGGAAGAGCAGCTTCCTGTTGATAAATTTATTCGTGTCCACCATTCCTTTATCATTGCCTTAAGCGCAATTGATTCGGTGCATAAAAATGATGTGCAAATTGGGCAGGCATTAATTCCCATCAGCGATAGTTATAAAAAGGCATTTCGGGAATTGATTGAGCGAAATCAAATGCAATAGGATTTTTCCCGCTTTTGCAACCTTCACA
>CAZCRJ010000079.1:0-9012 GCA_964501015.1 uncultured Roseivirgaceae bacterium
AAAGTTTGCAAAAGCGTTCGCACGTATTCACCTAAACCTCTTCTCGATCATACTAAACTTGTAGAAGCTGCCGACCTGATCAACGTAGCAAAACGACCTTACATTTTGTGCGGTCAGGGTGTATTATTAAGTAATGCACAGGAAGAATTACTTGCAGTAGCAGACAAAGCAAATATCCCCATCGCTTCTACCCTGCTTGGTTTATCGGCAGTACCGGTTAACCATCCCTTGTATGTGGGCTACCTGGGTATGCACGGAAACTACGGTCCGAATATTCTCACAAACGAATGCGATGTATTGATTGCCGTGGGAATGCGCTTTGATGATCGCGTAACCGGAAACGTAAGCAAGTACGCCAAACAAGCTAAGGTTATTCATATTGAACTGGATAAAGCGGAGATCAATAAAATAATTCCTGCGGATGTAGCGGTTCATGCTGATGCAAAAGAAGCGCTGACTGCACTGTTGCCATTGGTCGATAAGAACAATCACTACGACTGGTTTCAAAAATTCAGAGAAGCAGACCGCCAGGAACACGAGAAAGTAATTCAATTTGATATTCATCCGGTAACGGAATCGATCAAGATGAGTGAAGTGGTGTTTGAACTGGCTGAGCAAACAAAAGGTGAAGCCATTCTGGTAACCGATGTTGGGCAACACCAGATGGTAGCCTCGCGGTACTATCCGTTTAAACATCCACGCACTAATGTTACTTCCGGTGGTGCCGGCACTATGGGCTTTGCCTTGCCTGCTGCCATAGGCGCTGCTTTGGCTCAACCTGAAAAACAAGTGGTAGCCATTATTGGTGATGGCGGTTTCCAGATGACCTTACAAGAATTAGGTACCATCATGCAGTACAACATACCGGTTAAGATTATCATTCTGAATAATAACTTTCTGGGCATGGTTCGACAGTGGCAACAACTTTTTTTTGAAGGCCGTTACTCCTTTACCGAAATGCACAATCCAGACTTTATAAAACTAAGTCAAGCCTATGCCATTCCGGCAAACAAAGTAAGTGATCGACAACATCTGAAGGCAGCAATACAACAGATGTTTGAAACTAAAGGACCCTACCTGCTCGAAGCAATAGTAGAAAAGGAACAAAATGTGTTTCCAATGGTACCAACAGGGGCAAGTGTGGCTGAAATTTTATTGGAAGCCCAAGGAGTTAGACATAAGTAGTAAGACGCAAGTAGTTAGATTAAAATGAATTTAAATACATGAAAAAAGATTACACGATCGAAGTATCCGCAGATAATAACTTTTCTGTACTCAACCGAATCATCAATGTATTAAATCGTAGGCGTGTGCGCATTAAGCAATTAGTTGCGCATGAAGATGAGCATGATTTCCGGAAAGGTGGTGCCACCATGCTGCTGCACACCACACCGGAGCTAATCGAAAAAGTAAAACACCAGTTGGAAAAACTTATTGAAGTAGAAAGCGCCATCTACTATGAAGGCAGCGAAGTTTACATGGAGCTGAAAAACAATCAAAAAGTCGCTTAGCTAAGCGCACGGATAACTAAGAACGAATAACTAACAACTAAATATCATGGCACAAATCAATTTTGGAGGAACCATAGAAGAAGTAGTAACCCGCGAAGAATTTCCAATGGACAAAGCATTGGATGTACTGCGCAACGAAACTATTGCCATCCTTGGATATGGCGTGCAAGGACCAGCACAAGCTTTAAACCTGCGCGATAACGGCTTCAACGTCATTGTCGGGCAACGCAAAGGTGGTAAGTCGTGGAATAAAGCGGTTGAACACGGCTGGGTTCCAGGCGAAACATTATTTGACGTTGAAGAAGCAGCCAAGCAGGGAACCATTGTACAATTTTTACTTTCCGATGCCGGACAGATTGCATCATGGCCAACCATTAAGCCCTATTTAACCAAAGGCAAAACACTTTACTTCTCCCATGGCTTTGGCGTTACCTTTAACGACCAGACAGGCATTGTGCCCCCCGCTGAAGTGGATGTAATCTTAGTAGCACCAAAAGGATCCGGTACATCCGTTCGCAGATTATTTTTGCAAGGCAAAGGCATTAACTCCAGTTACGCCATTTTTCAAAATGCCAGTGGACAGGCAAAAGAAAAAGCTATCGCGCTGGGGATCGGTGTTGGATCGGGCTATCTATTTGAGACCGATTTCAAAAAAGAAGTATACTCTGATCTTACCGGTGAACGTGGAACACTGATGGGTGCTATAGCCGGAATCTTTGAAGCACAATATGAAGTGCTCCGTTCCAAAGGACATTCTCCTTCCGAAGCGTTCAATGAAACAGTAGAGGAATTGACACAAAGTCTGATGCCATTAGTAGCCGAAAACGGCATGGACTGGATGTATGCCAACTGCTCTACCACAGCACAACGCGGTGCCCTCGACTGGAAAAAACGTTTTAAAGAAGCCACACTTCCTGTATTTAAAGAACTCTACGAAAGTGTGGCAAGCGGTGCAGAAGCAAAACGTACTATTGATACCTGCAGCAAACCCGACTACCGTGAAAAGCTTGGAGAAGAGTTAAAAGAACTTCGCGAAAGCGAACTGTGGCAGGCAGGCGCTGCTGTAAGGCAGTTGAGACCGGAGAAGGCGGGCGTGGAGGAGAGTATGATTAATTAAATCGTTGTTCGTTGGTCGTTATTGGTTGATTGCCGAATCTCCTAATAACTGAATCCAAAACGAACAATCAACAACTATCAACGATGATTAACACCGATCTTCAACAGACACTGGACATTAAAACTGCACACGAAACACTCAAACACGTTGTGCTCAAAACTCCTTTGCAGTTTCACCGCAAACTTTCAGAACGGTTTAAAGCTGAGATTTATTTGAAGCGTGAAGACCTTCAGGTGGTCCGTTCCTACAAAATACGTGGTGCGTATAACCTGATCCAGGGTTTAACAGAAGAAGAAAGAAGTCGCGGTATTGTGTGTGCCAGTGCGGGTAACCATGCACAGGGTGTTGCCTTTTCGTGCAAACTGCTGAACCTACACGGCACTATCTACATGCCAAGTATTACGCCCAAACAAAAGATCAACCAGGTTAAAATGTTTGGTGGTGATCAGATTGATATTGTGTTGGTTGGCGATACGTTTGACGAATGTCAGGAGCACGCACTCCAACACACAGCGGAATCAAACAAAGTGTTTGTTCCCCCGTTTGATCATCATAAAATTATTGAAGGGCAGGGAAGTGTAGGTATTGAAATTGGGGAGGAGATATCAGGTATAGATTACATTTTTATTCCTGTTGGTGGCGGTGGTCTGTGTGCAGGCGTGGGTAGCTATTTCAAAACATTTGCACCTAAAACAAAAATCATTGGTGTTGAACCTCAAGGCGCTCCATCCATGACGGAAGCATTGAAAAAAGGAAAACCCGTTACCCTAGAATCCATCCAACGCTTTGTGGATGGTGCATCGGTTAAGAAAGTAGGTAGCATTACCTTCTCGTATATCAAGGACTTCATTCATGACATACTTTTGGTACCTGAAGGCAAGGTCAGCTCAGTTATCCTGCAACTCTATAATGAAGATGCCATTGTTGCCGAGCCGGCAGGGGCCCTTAGTATTGCTGCCCTGGAACAGTATCAGGAAAAAATTGAAGGAAAAAAAGTAGTGTGCATTGTAAGCGGTGGGAATAACGACATCGACCGCATGCAGGAGATTAAAGAACGCTCACTATTATACGAAGGCTTAAAGCATTATTTCATCGTCCGGTTCGCACAACGACCCGGGGCTTTGAAAGAATTTGTCAACCACATTCTTGGTCCGACCGATGACATTGTGCGTTTTGAATTTATCCAGAAGCACAATAAAGAAACCGGGCCTGCGCTGGTGGGCATTGAGGTGAAGTCGAAAGAAGACTTTGAACTATTGCGTGCCCGCATGTGCGAACACCAACTAAACTTTACGGCTATTAATCAACATGAAAATTTTTTTGAGTACATCATTTAAAAATATCCCAATGTCTGTGTCCCCACAGACCAAAGGTAAAATGTCCGTACAGACCATGTGCAATCATGGTTCGTGAGGACACGAACCATGAAAGAAAGGACACGAACCATGGAATAACGATTAATTAATTTTGATTTGAAAATAAAATTAGAGTACTTCACCGCCATGTTAACGCAAGCAACATTTTTCACCACCACGGCAGCCATCACGGCTACAGCTTGCACACGCACTACTACTACCACTACGGGGTAACCCGTCATCACCACCATATTCCCTATCGTCAGGGCTTCTCCAGGAGTAGCGCTGATTCATAACTATTCTTCTCATCTAAAAAAATACAACATTATGAACATCTTAAAATTCGGAGGTTCATCCGTAGGAACCCCGGAGCGGATTAAACAAGTAATCGCTATTATAAAAAACAAACTACCCGCTGATGTGGCTGTTGTGTTCTCAGCCTTTGGTGGTGTTACCGATCAACTCATTCATTGCAGTGAGCTGGCGCTGAACGGTAACCTGGAATACAAAGCTGACCTGGTCAAACTGGTCGATCAGCACTTGACTACGGTGCGCGAACTGATTTCCATTTCCAAGCAAAGTGGAATCCTGGCACAGGTTACTATTCAATTCAATGCACTGGAAGATGTACTTCACGGTGTGTACCTGGTAAAAGAACGCACACCGCGAACACTGGATTATATCATGAGCTTTGGCGAACGTCTCAGTGCCTACATCATCAGCGAAGCCATGCGTGAACAAAACATTGATGCTGAATTTCTGGATGCGCGACAAGTAATCCGGACCGATGATCAGTTCGGCTTGGCACAGGTCGATTTTGAAATCACAAACAAACGCATAGTAGATCATTTCAATCAACATAAAAGAATTCAAGTGGTTACCGGCTTCATTGCTTCATCCGAATCAGGTGAAACCACCACGTTGGGCCGTAGCGGTTCCGATTATACTGCGGCAATACTAGCTGGTGCGTTGAAAGCAGAATCACTTGAAATATGGACGGATGTAGACGGCATCCTCACGGCCAATCCAAAGCAAGTTAAGAAAGCGTTTACTGTGCCAGAGTTGAGTTATGAAGAAGCGATGGAGCTCTCCCACTTTGGCGCAAAGGTAATTTTTCCATCCACCATGCGGCCTGCCATGGCACATCACATACCCATCTGGATAAAAAATACCTTTAACCCACAAGCCCGCGGAACACGCATCAGTGCGCAAAGCACTAATGGTAAATTGATAAAAGGTATTTCCTCCATCGATACCATTTGCTTGCTGAATATACAGGGCAGCGGCATGGTGGGTGTGGTGGGTGTTTCGATGCGGTTATTCGGTGCGCTGGCCCAGGAGAAAATAAATGTTATCCTGATTAGCCAGGCATCATCAGAGCATTCTATTTGTCTTGCGGTGGAAAGGTATCAAGCGGCAAAAGCTAAAAAAGCACTGGAGAAAGAATTTGAATTTGAGATCAGCAGCAAACGCATTGATGGTATTGAACTGAACGACAACCTGAGCATCATTGCCCTGGTGGGCGATGGCATGAAGCACCATTCGGGTACCAGCGGAAGAATGTTTTCTGCCTTAGGAAAAAACGGGATCAATGTAGTGGCTATTGCACAAGGCTCATCCGAGCGAAACATCTCTGCAGTAATCTCCAAACATGATACCGCTAAAGCCTTATCAGCCCTGCACGATGCTTTCTTTCTGTCAAAGACAAAAACCATTCACTTATTTTTAATTGGCACCGGACTGATCGGAAAAACCTTGCTTCAGCAAATCCATCAGCAGTTGAATAAACTGCTTACAGCCAACAATCTTGAAATCAAACTCATAGGTCTGACCAACAGTCGTAAAATGCTGTTGAATGAAGACGGCATTGCAGTGAATGACGCCTTACAACAACTTAACGATCTAGGAAAAGAAGCCAACCTGGAAACGTTTAAGAAGACTATTATTCAGTACAACCTTCCCAACAGCATCTGCATCGACTGTACTGCCAGTGAAGCGGTGGCAACTGTTTATGAATCACTGTTAAGCGCCAATGTGTCGGTGGTAACACCTAATAAAAAAGCAAATTCAGCAGCGTACGATTCGTATGCTTCTATTCGTAAAACCGTTCGCGACCACGGCATTCAGTTTTTATATGAAACCAATGTATGTGCAGGGTTACCGGTAATCAACACCTTAAATGATTTGTTGCTAAGTGGCGATTCTGTTCAACGTATTGAAGCTGTGCTGAGCGGTACATTAAATTATATTTTCTCATCATTCACATCAGGAAAGCTTTTTAGTGATGTCGTGGCCGAAGCAAAAGCGTTGGGTTATACTGAGCCTGACCCGCGCGATGACCTAAGTGGAATGGATGTGGCGCGTAAAATGCTGATCCTGGCCAGAGAGACGGGCTTGAAAATGGAGTTATCGGATGTTACCGTAGAAAGCCTAGTTCCTGAAAATTGTACAGGCGAACTTTCCTCGGATGAATTTTTTGAACGCTTACAAGCATCCGATGCTTATTTTGACCAACTTCGCTCGGACGCAGAGCGCCACCAGAAAAAACTCCGTTACCAGGCATCGTTGAAAGATGGTAAGATCACCGTTGGCCTTACATCCGTTGAAAGTGATCATCCGTTTTATTCCTTGTCGGGAAGTGATAACATTATTCAGTTTATCACTACCCGCTACAGTGAACGACCTATGGTGATCCGCGGCCCGGGTGCAGGTGCAGAGGTTACTGCGGCTGGCGTTTTTGCTGATATCATTCGAATTGGTAATAATATCCGGTAATGATAAATACGAATTGGATCAGAGCCTTTGCCCCCGCTACCGTGGCCAACGTGTCGTGCGGGTTTGATGTGTTCGGCTTTGCCCTGCACCAACCCGGTGATGAAGTGGACATTCGCCTGAATGATTCCGGTAAGGTTACAATTACTGAAATTACGGGCGATAATAATTTGCTTCCAAGAGAAGCCCACCTGAATACGTGTGGTGTAGCTGTGCAGCAATTTCTTCAAGCGACAAACCTTTCGTACGGTGTGGAAATTTACCTTCATAAAAAATTACCACTCGGCAGTGGTATGGGCTCCAGTGCGGCCAGCGCAGTAGCGGCCTTGGTGGCCATAAATCATGCTACCGCTAATAAACTATCCAAAAAAGAACTACTTCCTTTTGCTATTGAAGCTGAACGAATCGCGTGTGGTTCAGCTCATGCCGATAATGTTGCTCCTGCCCTATTGGGAGGTTTTGTATTGATCCGCGATAAAGAAACATTGGATATCATCAACATACCTGTTCCTTCTGAATTAATTGCCGTTATCATTCATCCACACATTGAAATCAAAACCAGTGATGCGCGGCAGGCGATGAGAAAAACACTTACCCTTGGCGATGCTGTGAAACAATGGGGCAACACCGCAGCCCTCATAGCAGGGTTGATGAAAGAAGACTATGATCTGATCGGAAGATCGATGGAAGATGTCGTAGCCGAACCGGTTCGTGCCATTTTTATACCTGGCTATTATCACATTAAACAAGCTGCCCTGCAGGCCGGTGCATTAGGGTGTGGGATATCCGGATCAGGACCGTCTGTTTTTGCGTTTTGTAAAGGTGAGGGTAATGCACATGCTGTTGCGAATGCTATGCAGGCAGCTTTTGAGGCTCTTCAGCTTAATGCCGATAGCTTTGTTTCAGGAATTAATTCAGAGGGTGCACGCATATGTTCTTCAGAATAATTACACACAGCCATGAAGTTTTACAGCCTAACAACACCCTCTCATAAGGTCTCTTTTCAACAAGCTGTGGTGGAAGGACTTGCACCGGATGGTGGTCTTTACATGCCCGAGTTCATACCTGAATTACCAAAGAAATTTATCGATCAGTTGCCAACCTTGTCCAAGACAGCTATAGGCTTTACCATTGCGCGACCGTTTTTGGATGACAGCATTCCGGATGAAACGCTTCGTGAAATTATTAGCGAAACGATCGATTTTGATTTTCCTTTAGTCGCACTGGAGGAGAATGTCTTTGCGCTGGAGTTATTTCATGGACCAACACTAGCCTTTAAAGACGTAGGCGCACGGTTTCTTGCACGCATACTCCAGCACATCGCAAAAACCATTCATCAGGAAATTACGGTACTGGTAGCCACATCGGGAGATACCGGCAGCGCGGTTGCACATGGATTTTATACTATAGAAGGAATCCGTGTGGTCATCCTCTACCCCGATGGTATGGTGAGCGCATTGCAGGAAAAACAATTCGCTACACTGGGAAACAACATCCAAGCTGTTAAAATTGCGGGCACCTTTGATGACTGTCAGCGATTGGTCAAACAAGCCTTTCAGGATGAAGAACTACGTAAGACAAAATTTTTAACATCGGCCAACTCCATTAATATTGCGCGGTTAATTCCCCAATCATTTTATTATTTCTTTGCATGGTCGCAACTCTATACACCTAAGAATGTTGTCTTTTCGATTCCCAGTGGAAATTTTGGTAACCTCACCGCTGGAGTCTTGGAAAGGAAAATGGGATTACCCATTCACGCCTTTGTTGCCTCAACCAATGTAAACGATGTTGTTCATAAGTATCTCAACACAAAAGTTTTTACACCTCACCCATCAAAGCAAACAATCAGCAATGCGATGGATGTAGGCAAACCAAGTAATTTTCCGCGATTGCTTGCCCTCTATAATCATGATTGGGATTACATAACGAAAGAAATTTATGGGTACGCGTTTACCGATGCCGAAACACGAAAAGCTATGTTGGATGTCTTCCATAAAAAAAATTATATTCTCGATCCTCATGGTACCGTCGGCTATTTAGGATTAAAAAAATATCTTAAGAGCAATCCTGAAGCACAGGGCATATTTCTTGAAACAGCGCATCCATCAAAATTTCCTGAGGTGGTGGAGTCAGCTATTCATCAATCCATTACCCTCCACCCGGCTATGGCTGAACTTACCAACAAACAAATTCAATCCCTCTCGTGTACTACAGATTTTTCAACCTTTAAAAAACTGTTGATGAAGTATTAACT
>CAZCRJ010000080.1:0-8922 GCA_964501015.1 uncultured Roseivirgaceae bacterium
TATCGATTTGAACAAATCATTAGCATGTTTGGAAGAGGCATCATTTGCCATGAAAAACATAGTTCGGTCCGGTCGTAAAATTATGTTTGTCGCCACCAAAAAGCAGGCGAAAGACATCGTAACTGAAGAGGCTAAGCGGCTAAACATGCCGTATGTAACAGAGCGCTGGTTAGGCGGAATGCTCACCAACTTCGCAACCATCAGGAAGTCATTAAAAAAGCTTTCCCAGATAGACAAGCTCATGAAAGATGAAGCCTATCTGAACCTTCAAAAGAAGGAAAGACTTACCCTGACCCGCGAAAAAGCAAAACTCGAGAAACAATTGGGTGGAATAGTAGACCTTAACCGTTTACCCGCAGCCCTATTCATCATTGATGTAAAGCGAGAACACATTGCGGTAAAGGAAGCTCAAAAACTAAACATTCCAGTTTTTGCAATGGTCGACACCAACTCTGATCCAACCGTTGTTGATTTCCCGATTCCGGCAAACGATGATGCTTTCAAATCTATTTCCCTTATCACAGGATACATCGGAAGTATGATAGAGGAGGCCCTTATGGAACGCAAGAAGGATAAGGAAGAGTCAACCTTGAAGAAGGACGAAGAAGAAAAGAAAAAGGTTGATACAGTTGTAGAGGAAACAAAGTAAGTTGACAGCCTGGCTGTCGGCAGACTGGCTGATACGTACCACGGAAAACATTTCTATCCACGGTTTTATCAGCTGCCGATATAAAACAAAGTAAACATCGGCATATTGTCGATGTTTATTTTTTTAACCCCAATCCTGACATAACAGTTATTAAAGACACAAAGTAGAAAATCATAAAAGTCTAAATCATAAATTTAAATTTATAAAGCGATGTCAATTTCAGCACAAGATGTAAATAAACTCAGGCAGATGACCGGTGCCGGTATGATGGATTGTAAAAAGGCCCTTACCGAAGCTGAAGGTGATTTTGAAAAAGCCATTGAGATTCTCCGTAAAAAGGGTCAAAAAGTATCGGCTTCCCGTTCTGACAGAGAAGCAAAAGAAGGTTCTGTTTTTGTAAAAGTGAGCGATGATAAGAAAGAAGCTGTATTGATTGCCCTTAACTGTGAAACAGATTTTGTAGCAAAAAACGAGGAATTTCAATCTCTGGGTTCATTAATCGCAGCAACAGCTTTTGATGAAAAGCCAGCCGATAAAGAGGCCTTGATGAATCTGGCAGCTGGATCCTTAACGCTTAATGATAAGGTGATTGAACTGATTGGTAAAATCGGGGAAAAGATAGAGGTTAGTGAATATGTGCTCATGACAGGTGAAGCTGTTATTCCATATATACATGCCGGATCTAAATTGGGTGTATTGGTGTCCTTGAAAGGAGTGAATGGTAAGGATGTAACAGATGCCGGCAAGGATGTGGGTATGCAGATTGCAGCTATGAATCCTGTAGCAGTGGATGAATCTTCTGTCGATAAACATATTATTGAAAAGGAACTTGAGATCGCTAAAGCGCAGATACTGGCAGAAGGAAAGCCTGAAAATATGGTAGAGAAAATTGCTCAGGGAAAACTGAATAAGTTCTTCAAAGACAGCACGCTCTTGCATCAGCTCTTTGTGAAGGATAATTCCAAGACAGTTGCTCAATACCTTAATAGTGTTTCATCCGGATTAACAGTAGCAGAATTTAGACGAATAACAATCGGATAGAAATTGCTTACCCAATGATAAAAAGGAGCTTGATCAAGCTCCTTTTTTATTATATTTCATTGAATATAAAAGTTACTTCTGGGTCTAAATACAAAAGGTCTGCTCAATGATAAAGAAAGAATGCCCCTCTTGTGCCATGGAGGTGGACCAGAAGAATAAAACCTGCCCAATCTGCGGATATGAGTTTACACAATCTAACCCCGTGATTAAATGGGTTGTGATTCTCCTGCTCATTGCTTTCCTCCTTTATGCCATATTCTGAACTAGCGCGCTATGATGTGGTATCTGGTTTTGGATTGGTTTTTCATGCTGGTACACCCGGCACTAATCATTTTTAACCTAACGGGGTGGCTGTTCAGGAAAACACGTAAAGCTAACCTGTTTGTCATACTTCTTACAGGAGCGTCATGGCTCATTCTGGGCATATGGAAGGGTTTAGGGTATTGTCCCTTAACCGATTGGCACTATCGGGTGTTACATCATCTGGGTGCTGAAACCCTTCCCAATTCATATATAGCATACCTTTTGGAAAGGTTGTTTTTATGTCGGTTTTCGAGTCGGATAATTGATGGTGTTACCTTGGCGGCTTACCTGGCGGCATTACTTATTTCTAGTGGATTAACACTTAGGGATTTCCTAAAGTCAAGGGGGCAGCAGCATAATCGATAACATGGGGATATTGGTCACAAAGTAGCTCATTTTACTGCTTATAATCAGTAAGTATACCTAACAAAGGTCATGGATTGTGTGGGTATGTTGTATTATTATCGGTAAATGAAATTTTTATGTACCTCTTTCATGAACCCAAGAAAACTGACCGTGCTGATTTAGATAAAATGCGGTCATTAATATTTAGCGGAAGTCTTCTGCTAACTATGGCAATGGTAGTATTTGCTTTCGAAGTAAAAACCCGAGTACCCGGTAAGGTTATTGAGATAACGGCAGCATCAACAACCTTTGAACCCCTTGCAGAAGTTCCACAAACGGAAATTCCACCTCCTCCTCCCATGGTTGTACAACAGCCCCGGATTGTTGAGGTTCCCAATGAAGAAGAAATTAAGGACGACATCAATATTCAGTTTGACATTGATGTTACTGACCGCACAGTGACACAGGAATTTACCATACAGGAAGTAGCTCCTCCGGTTATTGAAGATGAGGATGTGGATAAGATATTTATTGTAGTCGAGCAATCGGCTTCACCAAAAGGAGGAATGGGTGCTTTCTATAAATACGTTTCAGAAAACATTCACTATCCGGCTCAGGCCCGTAGGCTTAATGTTGAAGGAAAAGTTTTTGTTGAGTTTGTGGTTGAAAGAGACGGATCAATTACACAACTCGTTGTAATAAAAGGTATTGGTGCAGGTTGCGATGAAGAAGCTATCCGGATTATCCAAAACTCACCACCATGGGAGCCCGGCAAACAACGTGGAAAGCCAGTGAAACAACGTATGGTTTTACCAATACATTTTAAGATGATGAACAAATCATAGTCTCATCCAATAAGATCTTAAAATACTAAAGGCATCCATGTGGATGTCTTTAGTTTTAGTAACAGGTCTATGAATTATGGATTCATTTTGGCGAAAATCAACCCCGCTACAAAAGCCTGGATAATACCATACACCAACCAGGTGAAGACCATTAAAAAGGAAATATCGATTGCGCTAAAAGTTAACCATAAAACAGGTACCATGGCAACAATTCCATACGCTAGGGCAACTTCCAGTGCCCGTACGATTAATGTTCCTTCAAAGGCATCCTTATACCTTTTCCAGAACCACTTTAGTGCAATGGCCAAAACAAAGGGGTGCGCAAAAAACAACCAATCCGTTTCAAATGATGAAGCTCTAAATACAGAGTTGTAATATTCTTCCATAATACCAGGGAAGAAAGCTATAGCCGAATAAAGCAGCGCTATACTGACCAGAAGAACAGAAAGGCCTGCCAATACGATTGATAGTATATCTTTTTTCATAAGGTTTGGGTTTACAAGTAAAGGTATTGTCTTGATGGTGCATGCAACATGATCACGATGCGGTATTCGTGCGGGTTTAGGTCAAAATAATCACCCTAAATTATTCAATTTTAGGCTTTAATAAGCAAATGTTTGGCGTAGTAAAATATGATTATTTGAATTTTTACGTATCTTCATCTTCTCTGCTCCGGTTAAAATGATCATAAATACAGGTTATTAGTCATTTATCGGACAAAATGTGCAAAACCTAAATCTTGTTCAATATGAATTTTAAACCAGTAATGAAGTCGAAGGATGAGCTAGCTGCAGGGCAGCCCAGGTATGAATCGGTAACCAACTACATGGTGAGTGTCGCTAACCTGATTACGTTCAGTCCTGACCAAACCATTCAGGAGGTAATTGATATCATTATTACCAAGGGAATTTCCGGTGCACCTGTACTGGACAAAGACCGTAAACTGGTTGGGATTATTTCAGAAAAAGATTGCCTGCGTATAATCGTTGACCAGGCATATCATAATTTGCCAACGTCCGATCGAAAAGTTTCGGATTACATGACTGCCAAAGTAAAAACCTTATCGCCTAACAGTGATGTTGTGGAAGCGGCAAATGAATTTCTTAATAGTCCTATCCGCAGGCTCCCAATTGTTGAGGATGGCAAATTGATTGGTCAGGTGAGCCGAAGAGATATTTTGAAGGCTTCAAAAAATATCAGCCAGACAACCTGGTGAAACAGTAGCCTGGTTACTTATCGTACTTAGTAAGGATCTGTTATTACCTGATCCTGCTAATGGCATTCAAATATTTCTCTTTTACAATACGCCTTAACCGTGTTGGCATAAGCCTTTTCATCAGCCATATTTTACGGGCAGCTTTAGGCAACAGAATGTAAAGTTCGCACTTCCCTGAGCGAACAAGAATTTCTTGGGCAATTTCAGGTGCCTGGATCCCTGATCGTTCAATGAAGGTTTGTGTTATTTTTTTAATCCGATCGCCACCCCGTACGCCTTGTGCAATGTTCGTTTTGAAATAAGAGGGCATTATGCAGGAGACGTGGATATGATCATCCATCAATTCACCATAGAGCGTCTCACTGATAGCAATTACCGCTGCCTTGGTCATGTTGTATGCTCCCATTTGTGGAGCGCAACTAACACCGGCCACACTGGCGATATTAATTATATGTCCGAATTGCTGTTTTTTAAATGTTGGAATGAAGAGATGACAACCGTAAACAACACCCATCTGGTTTATGCTAACCATCCACTCCCAGTCGTCAAGCGGATATTCTTCAAAACTTCCGCCATCGCCAACTCCGGCATTGTTAATCAGGATATCAATGCCCCCGGCTTGCTTTAAAAAATCTTCAGCCACTTTTGTATACTCAGCCCGGTCAGAAACATCTAAGCGAAAGGTAATCGATTTCCCTCCACGGGATTCAACCTCTTGTTTGGCATGTGTAAGTTGTTCTGTATTAACATCGCTCATGCCTATGAGCCAGCCATCGGTAGCCAATTCAAGACATAAGGCCTTGCCCAGGCCAGATGCTGCACCAGTAATGAATGCACGTTTATTCGGATAACGAGTGGAGAGTGTATACATATCTATTTTTCAAATTGATTGTCGTTCAAGAGATAATGTTCCTTTTTTAGCTAGTGCTTTAATGACATGAAGTAGAGAACCGAAACGCGCATCTGCGGAATGACCTTGTTTCCATCGTGCATAGATCTGCTGAGCAATTACAGCATTTTTAAATAGGCCAAAGACGTAATAGAAAAGAATCGAAGTGACAGTACGCCCGCTTTTTTCGGCATAGCGGCTGATGACCTCCTGTCGAGTTAAATTTCCAGGTAATGAGGTTAAATTAAAAGACTGAAGAATGGGATCATCACCAGCTTCGCTCCAATAAGCAAGACTTGCTCCTAAATCCATTAGTGGATCGCCCACGGTAGCCATCTCCCAATCAAGCACGCCACGTATTACAGACAGGTATGTTGGATCAAGAACAACATTATCATACTTGTAATCATTATGAAGGAAGGTCGGTTTTTGTTCTGATGGAAGATTGACTTTTAACCAGGTAGCCATTGCATCCATTGATTCAAGTTTATCGGTTTCCGCTGCATAATAGCGTTTAATCCATCCGTCAACCTGTCGCTGAACATATCCAGCAGGTTTCCCTAATTGATCAAGTCCGGTGTGATAAATATCTATTGCATGCAACACAACCAGATTGTCGATCAGGGCCTCTGATGTTTTCTTCATCACTTCTGATGGGATATCCATTTTTGGAGCGTTATGCGCCCGAAGAATCACACCATGCAAACGTTCCATTATATAAAACGGAGAGCCGATTATGCTTTCATCATCACAATAATGAATGGGATTGGGAACCTTAGTATATTGAACTTTTAACTTACTGATAACGGAAAACTCCCGCCCCATATCATGAGCAGATTTAATATTTGCCCCAATAGGAGGGCGCCTTAAAATAAATTCGCCTTCGGATGATTTCAGACAAAATGTAAGATTGGAGTATCCACCGGGAAATTGTTCAATGCTGGAGATGGTTCCTGTTAGCGGACAATACTTTTGAAGATAACGATTGAGTGCTTCTTTGTCAGGAGTTTCTTTCTGCCGTGCAGCTCCGGGCTGATCACTTTCGAAAACACTCATGATTTTTCAAAGGTTAGCCCATAGCCTTTCAAAATACTTTTTGCCAGCGCGGTTTTATGAACTTCATCAGGTCCATCGTAAATGCGTGAAGCACGCTCATGCCGGAACCAGAAGGAAAGAAGTGTATCATCCGTAACACCTAGTGCACCATGCACTTGTATGGCTTTGTCAAGAACTTCCATAAGAACATTCGCCACAAAGAATTTAATTGTTGAAATTTCTTCTTTCACTGCCTTGGCACCTGATTTTTCCATGGCTTCTGCGGTGTGTAATACCATTAGCCGTGCAGCCTGTATGTTTGCGCGACTTTCAGCAATCCATTGCTGAATGATTTGCTGATGCCCCAGCATCCGTTTTTCACTTAATGCACGCGATGTTGCACGTTTACACATGAGATCAAAAGCACGCTCACAAATACCAATCCACCGCATGCAATGATGAATGCGCCCTGGGCCTAACCGTGCCTGAGCAAGTGCAAATCCTTTTCCTTCAGCTCCGATCAAATTGGTAATGGGCACCCGACAATTAGTGAATAGTAACTCTCCGTGACTCATGTAATCTTCACCAGCATCGCCCATTACCGAAATGTTGCGAAGTAGTGTTACTCCATCCTGCGGCAAGGGCACAAGGATCATACTGGCACGTTCGTAGCGGTTGATGTTCTCCGGATCCGTTACCGCCATCACAATAGTAAACGCTGCGCCATCGGCACTGGAGGTAAACCATTTATGACCATTAATGATAAAATGATCACCATCACATACAGCCGTAGTGCCCAGTTGAACAGGATTAGAGCCTGCAAAACCGGGTTCGGTCATGGCAAAGCAAGAGCGTATGTTCCCTTCTTGTAAGGGTTTCAAATACTTTGATTTCAATTCATCCGATGCAAACTGATGCATCAATTCCATGTTCCCAATATCCGGGGCATTACAATTAAAGATATAATGGCCAAGCGGTGATGTGCCCAGCACTTCACTTATTTGCGCAAACTCAACCATGCTAAGCCCTGGTCCGCCATCATGTTCAGAAAGGTGAGGGGTAAATAATCCTTCTGATTTTGCTTTCTCCCGTAGGTTTTTTAATACGGTCAATGACTGACGAAAAGGTTTGTTCAATACGTCAAGTTCAATAGGGTAAAGGTGGTCTTCTAAAAATTTTCTATACCTCGGAAGGAGGATTCTGGTTTTTTCGGTCTTGAATAATTCAATCATTGTTTACGGAATTGATTCCAAAAGATACCTATTTCTAAAGAAAGTGTATCTTCAATAAACGAAAAGTCATGCATAGAATTACCCGAAGATCGTTTATGGCCAGTGCTGGTCTGATGGCTATAGCCCCGGCCACGGCATTTCACCCTAACCAACAGAAATCAATGCTCCACCATCATGTCTTTTTTTGGTTAAAGAACCCTAAATCAGTTTCTGATCGCGATAAATTGGTTGCTGGGATCCGAACCCTCCAAAAAATTGAAACTATTCGAGCGCTTTACATTGGTGTACCGGCCTCAACTGAAAAGCGCGAAGTAGTCGACAATAGTTTCAGTGTGTCGGAGTTGATTTTCTTTGAGGATGTGGAGGGGCAGAACATCTATCAGGAACACCCTATCCATAAGAAATTTGTGGAGGAATGTTCTTCGCTGTGGGCGAAAGTAATTGTTTACGACTCCATCAATGTTTAATTCTGTAACGAACCTGGATCGGTTAACTGGCCCATAAATAAAATCACTCCGCTGTGTTTTTCCCGGATCATAAACAGGAAGGGTTTATCGATTGTGATTTTCAATGGCTTTGAGGGGCCAACACTGGTTAACTCCATTCCTATGGCTGTTGCCGCTGCAGCTTCGGAGCCCTCTTCATTAACTTCCAAAAACGATTGATGGATTACCCGACCCACCTGAATAGTAGGAGTTGGCCCTTCAAAAAGTAGCGGAAAACCAACCATAAGCATTCCCATTTGTCCAAGTAATGGTTTGAGATCATTCTTCCAGTTCATTTTGAACTTTGGAAGTTCAAGTTCGATACTGATTGAATCAGCCTCACTGATCAAGTCGTTGAAGCTTTCTGCAGTTATGGTTTCTGTCATCGTTGATATTCCTGAATAGTCATTAGGCATCATTATCGTAAACCTGAATTGCCCGTTACCGTAGGGTATATCCAGCAATTGAAAATCCGGTGTGGATTTGTACTTCATCGATACACCTTTTGAGAACATCATGTCACCCTGGGTGGTTGCTCCGCTAAGGGTAGTGAAGGGTGCTTTCTTCGTTTTGGATTTATCAAACTGGTGGGTCCAATCGCCCTTAAAGTAGATGGCGTTCACCAGGAACATCACTTCATCCGGATTGATTTGTCTAATAAGATCTTTAATGCGGTTGTTGGTTTTGCTCTCCACCCAACTGTTGATGATATCCTTTGAGGCTGGATTTGCGAAGTCAAGACCACTTACTTTGCCAGTATAGTAGTTTTCAATCACAGAAGAGAATTGGGCTTTAACTGTGAAATCCTTGCGGTACCAAACTGAATTGGCCAGGCCGAAATTGATCTTTCTATCCATAGATAACAAGAGCTTAGTCAAGTCC
>CAZCRJ010000081.1:0-8920 GCA_964501015.1 uncultured Roseivirgaceae bacterium
AACGAACCTGATGGGGTGGTGGCGCTGGACTCACCCCCGGCCTTTTGAAGAAGACAGTAAAAGTGAGTTAAGGGTTAGTTACATGCCCTTACAGCAGGTGTTGGCATTATCGTTAATAGGTTTAGTGGGTACTTTTTTATTTGGTTCATTGGCCAGCCGCTTGCATGAATGGTTTCCGGTGGTATTCAACAAGCCAAGTGCTTTTCCGTATCTCGATTCTTTTGTAACGGTGATGAGCATTATTACCACCTTCCTAATGATTCAGAAAAAGATTGAAAGCTGGATGCTATGGATACTGATAGATATAGTAGCTACCTACATGTATTTTATGAAGGGAATAAAATTTGTTGCGATAGAATACCTGGTATTTTGTTTTATCGCTGCATACGGATTATGGAATTGGAGGCGAGAATATCATTCCTATAATGCCCCACTATGATTGGAGAATTGAAACTAGTCTGCCTTTATGGACCTGAAAGCACCGGCAAATCCGTGATGGCCAAAAAAATGGCTGACGTTTATAAAACAGAATTTGTTCCCGAAGTAGCACGTGAATTAATTACATCGAATGATTTTACCCGTGAAGACATCATCCTGATCGGACGGGCACAGACGGAAAGGATTTTTGCCAAAGCCCGAAAAGCCAACAAAATTCTTTTTTGCGATACGGATTTAATTACAACGCAAATTTATTCCCGCCAGTATTTGGGCGTGGTGCCGCCACTATTGTATGAGTTGGAAAGCATGGTGAAGTATGATTTGTATTTATTATTTGATGTAGATGTGTCTTGGGTGAGTGATGGCATGCGTGATTTAGGTGAAGAACAAAAAAGACTGGAAATGCTGGAAACTTTCAGAGTAGAACTTCACCGCAGAAGTATCCCCTATATTTTAGTGCAGGGTGATTGGGAAGAACGGGCAAGGATTGTTAAGAAGGCAATTAAAAAACTCTTGGTATAAGTAACAGATTCATGCTTACCACAATAGCGCATTTTTTCCATACTGTTTATACTATTGACCGTCCAGCTTTGTGGCCAAGTATTGAATAATATAAAATGTAAAGGTAGCATGGCACAACGCACCAGAAGAAGGCAGCTTGTGAAGACATTCCTATTCCATCAACATCAATTAGTAGTCCGTATACCTGCGGAATAATAGCACCCCCCGCGATGCCCATAATCAATAATGCTGAACCTATTTTTGTAAACCTGCCTAATCCGTCAATAGCAAGCGGAAATATGGCGGGCCACATCAGGGAGTTGGCAAGTCCAAGAAGTGCAATGAATAGAATGCTAACATACCCAGTGGTCAAAAAAGCAAGGCTGGCAAACAAAATCCCTGTAAGTGCTGAATACTTCAGAGCGTCCTCCTGCTTGATGTATTTGGGTATGGTGATTATGCCGATTATGTACCCAACCACCATCGACCATAATGTGTAGGAAGTAAAATTCTTGGTTTGATCCAGGCTCATGCCCAGAGATTTTCCATACGGGCCGATCACATCTCCGGCCATTACTTCGGCACCTACGTATAAAAAGATGCAAAAGGCGCCCAGTACAAGGTGAGGAAATTGAAGAATACTGGTTTTATTTTTTGAGATACTGGTATCGGAAAGATCTTCCGATTCGGTTTCGATTTCCGGCAATGATGAGAGTCGGATCATCAGGGCGAGTAAAAGAAGTACACCAGCCATAATGATATAGGGCATAATAACCCGCTGGGCCAGCGCTTCCATTAACATAACTCTTGTTTGTTCATCACCAGCTGAATTGATTTGTGATTCTCTTTCACTTGCTCCGCTCAATACTATAGCACTTAAAATTACAGGACTCAATGCTCCGGCAACTTTATTACAAATACCCATTATGCTGATGCGTTTCGCGGCAGATTCAATCGGGCCGATTACAGAGATATACGGATTGGAGGCGGTTTGAAGGAGGGAAAGGCCCATACCCTGCACAAATAGGCCCGTGAGGAAGAGGCTAAAATCCCTGCTATTGGCGGCAGGAATAAATACTAGTGCGCCTATTGCCATAACGACCAGTCCGAGGGCCATGCCTTTTTTAAACCCGGTTTTTTTCAGGATATACGATGATGGAATGGCGAGAAAAAAGTACGCCATATAAAAGGCAAACGTTACGAGCAGCGCCTGGGCGTCACTTTGTAAATCGCATGCCAGCCGTAAGAAGGGGATGAGAGTACCATTGAGCCAGGTAACAAACCCGAAGATGAAAAATAATGTTCCGATAATTGCGATCGAGTAGGCATACCGGTTGGGCGTTTGCTTCATAGCGTCTATTTTTAGCATTCGATATTAAGCAAATAAACTGAAACACAATGAGCGATACTAAAAATCTAACCCTGCTGGTGTTAGCGGCCGGAATGGGCAGCCGTTATGGAGGAATTAAACAAATCGATGGCTTCGGACCGAATGGTGAAACCATCATGGACTACTCACTTTTTGATTCCATACGGGCAGGCTTCACAAAAGTGGTGTTTATTGTTCGTGAAGAGATATTGGAAACAGTAAAGGAAATTTTCCTTCCAAAACTGAAAGATAAGGTTACCGTAGAGTTTGTTATTCAATCGCTGGATACGTTGGTGCCGAAGGAGTTGCAGAACCCTGAACGCGTTAAACCCTGGGGTACAGCGCATGCCATGTTGTGTGCAAAGAATGTGATCAATGAACCGTTTGCCGTAATTAATGCCGATGATTTTTATGGACAGGAAGCATTCCGTGCAGTCGCCAATTTCTTTAAAGAAGATACCCAGGGTCATCATACCCTTGTCGGCTATACGTTAAAAAATGTATTGTCAGAGTATGGTAGCGTTTCTCGTGGCGTGGGTGAAGAAGATGCTCAAGGCTATCTTACTTCTGTTGTGGAACGCACTACCGTAGTAAAGGAGAACGGTAAGATTATTTCAAAGGAAAAGGATGGTGATGTTGAGCTGAATCCGGAAGCAAAAACTTCCATGAACTTCTGGGGATTTCATGCATCCATTTTCCCGGCAACCGAGCGAATGTTTCACGACTTTCTAAAAAATAATGGTTCCAATATTAAAGCCGAATTTTTTATTCCATTGGTCGCGAATGAACTGGTAAGGAAGGGTGAAGGAAAAATTAAGGTTATTTCCGGAGGCAGTACATGGTTTGGAGTAACCTATAAGGAAGATAAAGAGGAAGTTTCGAGGAGGATAAATGAACTGGTCGCCAGTGGCGACTATCCTGCGAAGTTGTGGTAATGCACGAATGATTCCGCAAATTGTCTTGAACGCTTATGGGCTGGACCATTCCAGTTTAGTTCAGCCCTTTGGCTCAGGACACATTCATAAAACATACAAAATTGTTCAGGCGGATAAGGAGTATATCCTACAGCGCATAAACTATTTAGTTTTTACCAGGCCTGAGCAAATCATAACCAATATCACTCAGGCAGCTGGCTATCTGAAAAAACATTTTCCGAATTATCCTTTTTTATCCATTCTTAAATCAAAAGAAGGATCATACATGGTATATGATGAAGAACAATATCCTTGGAGATTGTTTCCCTATATTTCCAATTCCTACACGGTTAATGAAGTAAACACTGCTGCCCAGGCATTTGAAGCCGCCAGGGGCTTTGCCCAGTTAACACGAAATTTAGAAGGAATTGATACGCAATTATTTTCTCCCACACTTGATCGCTTTCATGATTTGTCGTGGCGCTTTGAACAATTTCAAGCAGCAGTGGCCGGAGCATCAAAAGAACGCATTGAACAGTCCAGAGCTTCGATAAAAGCATGTGATCATTTTGCGTACCTGGTTGATCAGTATCAGCAGTTGACACAAAGTGGAAATCTTACTCTTCGTATTACCCATAACGATACTAAGGTTAATAATATCCTTTTCGATCAGGTTACGCATAAAACGGTTTGTGTGATTGATCTGGATACACTCATGCCCGGTTACTTCATCTATGATTTGGGGGATATGGTACGCACATTTGTGAGTCCGGTTAGTGAGGAAGAGCAAGACATGTCTAAGATTATTTTCAGATCAGATGTGTATTGGGCTTTATTGGAAGGCTACTTATCCGAAATGAAAAATATACTTTCTGAAAAAGAACTTGCAGCCATACCTTTTGCCGGGAAAATGATGACTTTCATTATGGCGTTACGATTTCTTACCGATTACCTGAATGGAGATGTTTACTATGGCACCACTTATCCCGGTCAGAATTTAAATCGCGCGCGAAATCAAATGCAACTACTAGCGATTATGGATAAAACCATTGTGTAAAAAATAAAGCATGGAGACCTCCATGCTTTATTAGATTACTGCTTTCTACTCTGTTCCTGCAACTTACAGGTTATTCAGAGCAGTTTAAAATTGCTCCAGTCTGGAAAAGAAGAAGTTCCCTTCAAGTGCAGCATTATCATCACTATCTGATCCATGAATGGCATTGGCTTCGATGGATTTAGCAAACAGATTACGTACAGTGCCGGGAGCCGCCTTTTGCGGGTCAGTTGCTCCAATAAGAGTACGGAAATCCTCTACCGCATTTCCCTTCTCTAAAATCATGGGCACAATGGGACCTGATGACATGTATGCACACAAATCGTTGTAGAATGGACGTGCATTATGGATTTCGTAAAACTGCCCTGCCCTTTCTTTCGTCAATTGTGTCTTTTTCATCGCAATAATGCGAAATCCTGCCTCCTCAATCATTTTTGTGATGGCTCCGATGTGGCCATTGCTTACTGCATCGGGCTTAATCATAGTAAAAGTTCTGTTTGTTGCCATTTTGTCTGTTTCTTTGATTTAAAACCTGCACCCCTGCAGGCGGCCGCAAAAATAAGGTTTTAGTGCATAGGCTGAACCTCCATTTTGCCCTTTTCTCATATTATTTAAGGTGATGGTAATGCTGCGCCTTGAATATGGAGTAAAATTCTCCATTTTTGCCCCTTCGTAAAAATAAGCGATGACGCAGTTGCTGGAATTTAAGGAGTTTTTGAGCATACCCCGGCAGGTTGTGATCGTAACACACCACAAACCGGATGCAGATGCATTGGGCTCATCGCTTGGATTAAGTGGTTTCCTTAAAAAGGGGGGCCACCATGTTTCTGTGATTACCCCCAGCGATTATCCATCATTTTTGAACTGGATGCCGGGAAATGATGAGGTGATTGTTTCTCAGGAAGCAAATAAGGAGGAAATCTCCCGCCTGATAGGTAACGCAGCATTGATCTTTTGTCTTGATTTTTCTGCTCTGGGGAGAATAAATCATTTGGGCGAACTGATTAACAAGGCTGGTGCAAAGAAAGTATTGATTGATCATCACCTGGAGCCTGAACATTTTGCCGATTTTGAAAAGTGGGATGTTAAGGCAGCATCAACGGCCGGGCTGGTGTATGAGTTGATTAATGAGTTGGGCGAACGTGAAAAAATTGATGCCCAAATTGCGGATTGTTTGTATGCCGGTTTAATGACTGATACCGGGGGCTTCCGCCACAATAATACAAGGCGGGAGGAGTTTTTAATTGCAGCGGATTTGGTTTCACTGGGCGCAAATCCAACACGGGTGTCAAAATTAATTTATGACACCAATTCACTTGAGCGTTTACGCCTTACTGGATATGTGCTAAGTGAAAAATTAATTGTGTTGCCTGAATTAAGAACTGCATACATGACCCTGACGCAGGACGAATTGAAGAAATTCGGATCGCAGACAGGGGATACGGAAGGACTGGTAAATTACGGATTGTCCATTGAAGGAATCCGGCTTTCAGTGATGTTTCATGAACGCAAGGATGAGGTCAAACTTTCGTTTCGTTCGTTGGGTAACTTTTCAGTAAACGATTTTGCCCGTAAGCACTTCGATGGCGGGGGACATAAAAATGCCAGCGGGGGGACATCAACACTCCCGTTGGAAGATACGGTAGTAAAATTTTTGAGCGTATTACCAGCGTATAAGGAAAGTCTTCATGCAGGTAATGAGTAAATTTGTAATCTAATACTAAACTATAATGAAAATTCTAAATGTACTGTTTGTTATTGCCTTAGGCATACTTGTTTCGTGCGGAACAGATGAGAAGGAGACGCCTAGCGGCATGAAGTTTAAAGTGGTGAAAAAAGGTGATGGTGTTCTGCCTAAGCCTGGTGAAGTGGTAGTGTTTGAATTTAAGTTCATTGATTCTAAGGATTCTGTATGGGCTGAAACAAAAGGATCAATGCCAGCTGCAGTGTTAACCAACGATAGCTCTTCACTGGTTTCGGAAGATGGTATGACACAAATGCTGCGGATGGTATCAAAAGGCGATAGTATATTGGTGACAATGCCATTAACTAAATTTTTTAATGAGCTGGTAAAGGCGCCAATACCTCCTGGTGTTGACAGTACCCGCTCGTTAACGTATCGCATACGTATTGATTCCATCATGAGTCAGGATAATTTCATGACCTACCAAATGGATTTAATGAAGCGCCTTAATGAAACACAGTTGGCAAAGGATATCGCCATTATTGATCAATACCTTGCCGATAATAAAATTGATGCTGTTAAGGTTGAGTCTGGCTTGCGCTATGTAATTACGCAGCCGGGTACAGGCGCCAATGCGCAATCGGGTCAAACCGTTAAAGTACACTATGCAGGGTATTTGCTGGACGGACAATATTTCGATACCAGCATTCAATCCGTAGCGGAAGCACAAGGACTGTATAATCCAATGCGTCAGTATGAACCGTATGAAGTTACTATTGATGCAACGGGTGTGATCCAGGGCTGGCACGAGGCACTGAAGTATATGAATGCGGGTTCTAAAGCAACGTTTTATATTCCATCAACATTGGCTTACGGACCACAGCAACGAAGTGAAGTAATTAAAGAGAATTCAATCCTGGTTTTTGATCTGGAAGTTACATCGATTAACTGATATATAATGAACATGAAAGCTTTGTGGGGTTCGGTTGTGCTGGTGGTTCTTTCTGTTACACTATTTCAATGTGAAGCGCCTTGTACACGCACGGTTTCACAATCCAGAATTAATGCTGTTGATCAGGCTCGTCTTGAGCAGGATATTGCCACTATTGATTCCTGGCTTGATGATCGTCAGATTGTTGCAATCGAGGATCCGTCTGGTATTCGATATACGATTGATGTACAAGGCAGTGGAGTTCAGCCATGCATCGAAAATAATGTAACGGTAAACTATTCTGGCAGACTGTTGGGAGCCACAACACCTTTCGATGCTTCCAGCAGTCCGGTTTCTTTTCCGTTGAATAATTTAATACTGGGATGGCAGATCATTCTGCCTAAAATAAAATCCGGATCATCAGTAACACTTTACATTCCTTCCGGGTTTGGATATGGTCCGGGTGGCTCCCCCCAAAAAATTCCGGCTAATGCAAATTTGATTTTTGAAATTCAGTTGATCCGATAATTGATGCAGGTATTTGTTGTTGCTTCAAATAATCAACATAAAATAGAAGAGATGAACGCATTATTTGGTTCATCTTTTTTATTAAAGAGTCTTGCTAATATCAGCTGTTTCGAAGAATTACCCGAAACACAGAATACCCTTGAGGGGAACTCTCTCCAAAAGGCCAAGTATGTTTATGATCACTATGGTGTTTCCTGTTTTGCTGATGATACCGGGTTAGAGGTTGAAGCATTGGGCGGGGAACCAGGTGTAGATTCTGCACACTATGCCGGAGCGCAGCGAAGTGCTGATGATAATATTGAATTGCTGTTGCAAAAACTCCATGACCAGCATAACCGGAAAGCTCGGTTTCGCACTATCATCACCCTGGTGGAGCCTTCCGGCATCAACGCTTTTGAAGGAGAAGTCAGAGGGGAAATCATAGCCGAAAGAAGGGGACACAAGGGCTTTGGGTACGATCCTGTTTTTCTTCCGGAAGGATATTCAAAGACCTTTGCGGAAATGACCTTAGAAGAAAAAAACAAAATCAGCCACAGGGCCCTGGCCATTACCAAATTGGTGGAATATCTGAAGAATACGTATGGGAGTTGAGCTATCCTGTGTGTATTTTGAGGCACCAAATCCGATGACATGATTAAGCCTTATACGATTGGGATAACCGGGGGCAGCGGCTCAGGAAAGACTTTTTTTCTGAACAGCCTGGCCGAGCGTTTTAGTGATCAGGAAATTTGCCTGATCTCACAAGACAATTATTACCATACCCGCGACAGGCAAGTGGAGGATGAAAAGGGAGTGAAAAATTTTGATTTGCCCGAAGCCATAGATCATGAGAAATTTTATAACGATATCATTCAACTTAAAAAGGGAGAAGTGCTTCGTAAAACGGAGTATACGTTTAATAACCCGGATGCAACACCTCGCACACTGGTTTTTAAACCTGCACCAGTGCTAATTGTTGAAGGTCTTTTCGTTCAGTACTTTCCCAAGATTGATAAAGAGTTGGACTTGAAGGTATTCATTGAGGCAAAGGATTATGTGAAACTTTCCCGCAGAATCAGGCGCGATAATGAAGAACGCGGATATGATCTGGACGATGTTCTTTATCGGTACCATCACCACGTAATGCCGGTGTACGAAAGTTTAATTGAGCCCCTGAAGCATAAAGCTGACTTGGTAATCCCCAATAACAGCCACTTTAACCGAGCGCTGGAGATCCTGATGCTGGCAATTCGGGCCAAATTGAACCTGTTGGCGCCTTGATTTACTTTTTTCAGTGTCTTCTTTCAATTTTGGTACAATTCCCTACTTTTGTAGGCCTTTATGAAAACCCCGGAAAAAATACGTTTGATAACCGTTATTGCAGGAATACTTACCGCGGTGGTTATCGTATTGACCCAGGTGTTTTATTTTGAGCTTTCGGCCCCGGGGAAGCGAAACACACAGACTGAACAAGAAAGCCCTACAGCAAATCATCAGGAAGAAATTGTTTCGTTTCCTTCCA
>CAZCRJ010000082.1:0-4809 GCA_964501015.1 uncultured Roseivirgaceae bacterium
AAAAATTCCGGAACTAAAATCATTTCTGAATAATCACCTTATACCTGTACGCTTATGAGTCAGTTAAATTTTAATAAATCGGGTGGACTTTTGCCTTGTATCATTCAGGATGTCAGTACACAAAAAGTGCTGATGCTGGGATACATGAATGAAGAAGCATACACGCTTACTTGCCAACAAAAACGAGTAACCTTTTACAGTCGCACCAAACAGCGCCTCTGGACAAAGGGAGAAACATCGGGCAACTACATTGACGTTGTTGAAATTCTTACCGACTGCGACTCTGACACACTTTTAATCAAGGCAATACCAACCGGCCCGGTATGTCATACCGGTGCAGACACTTGTTTTAATGAGGTAAATGACCACTGGAATTTGAAAAGTCTTGAAACGCTTATTCATGACAGAAAAAACAATCCCAAAGAAGGATCCTATACCACCACTCTTTTTCAATCAGGTATTAATAAAGTGGCACAGAAAGTTGGTGAAGAAGCCGTGGAAGTAATTATCGAAGCCAAAGATGATAACCAGGAGAAATTTCTCAACGAAGCAGCGGACCTGATGTACCACTTTCTTGTCTTGCTGGCGGCCAAAAACACCACACTGGCAGATGTGGAAAAAATTCTGAGTGAACGCCATAAGTAAACTACTTTTAGCAGTGGATATTCAACCTGCTGTTGTTAATTGACATACAGTCTTTTTATCTTGGCTGTATGAACAACCAGGAAACGAAAAATATTGACGGATTTGAATTTGTCCACTATCAACCGGAAACGTATCCGGAATCTGTTATGCTTCACCGAAGCAGGGAGTTTTACAATGCAATGAACAACAGGAGAACCGTGAGGGATTTTTCGGATAAACCCATACCCGCAGAAGTAATTAAGAATTGTATTCTCACTGCCAACACCGCGCCTTCAGGAGCGCATAAACAACCCTGGACGTTTTGTGTGGTCACTGATCCGGAAATAAAAAAGCAGATCCGTACCGAGGCCGAAAAAGAAGAATATGAAAGTTACACCAACCGCATGAGTGACGAATGGTTAAAGGATATCCGTCCGCTCCAAACCGATTGGCATAAACCCTTTCTTGAAATTGCCCCTTGCCTGATTATCGTATTCAAAAAAGCATACGATTTTAACTCTGATGGCTCGAAGGCAAACAATTATTACGTTAACGAATCTGTAGGCCTGGCGTGTGGATTTTTATTAGCCGCTATTCATCACGCTGGGTTAGTTGCCCTGACCCATACGCCAAGCCCGATGAATTTTCTTTCACGGGTTTTAAACCGACCGGAGAATGAGCGGCCATTTTTATTAATTCCAGTGGGGTATTCTGCTGATGAAACTTTCGTGCCCAAATTGGAGCGGAAATCGATGAAGGATATACTGGTTACTTACTGACGCGTCTGATATTTGTTATTCTTCGGATAGAGTTTAACGTACGACAGCTTGTATGTATACTTTACGCTGTTTTTGATTTCGGTATACACACCTTCCAAAATTTCCGGATTGTTTTCATCATAAAAGAAGGTATAGGTTTGTACCTTACCTCCCGGCTCAAAGTGTTTGTAGATGAATCCTCCTCCTTCCGATAATTCCTGAAGTTCGGCTACGATCGGGTAACGCGCTGCATTCTTTTCACTCAACGAGAGTTCAACATATTCTTTCGATACGCCCGGCCAGTTTCGTATGATGGCCACCCGTGCATAATTATCTTTTCGTAACACTACGCGCTCCCTTTCATCTGAAAATAAAAATGACCTACCCTTGCGGGTGATAACCGTTGATACAGAATAAATCCCTTCAAATGCAGAATAGGCTTGATCTGGTTTTGCTATGTACCGCTTGATCATTTCTTCAAGGTCTACTTCTTCATACTTGGTTTTTTTCGAGGTAGTCGATTGGTGTGCCGGAATAATGGTAACACAGGAAACTGCGCTTGCCATTAAAAGAAGTGCAATTCCAAAAATTTTGATCCTATCAAAACACGATATCCGCATACACACCTTTTGTTGAAGTCCTGCAGGTTAATTTACCTTTCAAAATGGTTGGCTTCAATAGTGATTTACCCATCAACATTCGTACACATTCCTGAATGCCTTCTGTAATAGAAGGATGGGGATGTACACATTCGGCCAGTTCTTCAATTCCCTTGTCCATAGAGATCAATAACGCCACCGCCTGGATAGCGCTGGATGCATGATTCCCTACCACTTTCATACCAAGAATTTTCATATGCTCATCATCTGTAACCAGGAGTTTGATAAATCCCTGGGTGTTTCGTTTTGCAATGGCCCGAACGATAGTCGTATAATCAAGGGTTACCACGCGGTAGTTGATGCCTTTCTCTATTGCTTGTGTTTCATTGAGCCCAACTCCCGCCACTTCCGGACTTAAAAACATGATGGTGCTGATGTTTTCGTATACTAGCTTTCTGCTTGGATTACCAAAAATCCTCTCTACTGCATACCGTCCTTCCAACTCGCCAACATTCACCAGCGAAATATCGGCAGTAATATCTCCCACGGCATAGATGTTAGTCACGTTGGTCTGTGTATCGTTATCTTCTATTCCTCGCTTGGTGATCTGGATATCCACCTTTCCGTCTTCCCACAAGTCTTCATAATTGGGCACGCGGCCAACGGAAACAAGAGCCCTTTCAACATTAAATACTTCCCGGCTTCCATCGTCATATTCCAATTCATATTCCACTCTTCCATTTTTTATTTCCATGCGATCGAGGTGGGAATTGCGGTGGATGAGCACTCCGTTGTTCTCCATGTTCCGTTCGATCACCCGAACGACATCATCGTCTTCAAAAGGTAATATCCGTGCGCCTTTATCAATGAGGTGTACTTTTGTTTTTCCAAAGCCTGAGAAAATAGTAGCATACTCACATCCAATCACCCCTGCTCCAACAATCACCATGCTTTCAGGAAAATCGTCCATATCCTCGACACCTTCACTGGTCATGACAATTTTTTCATCAATTGGAAGGTTGGGGAGGTATCGCGGACGGCTTCCGGTAGCAAGAATGATGTAGTCTGTTGCGACAACTTCCTTCAAACTCCCATGGGTGATCTCCACTTCCTTCGGACCCAATAATTTAGCTGTTCCAATTTTAAATGTCAGGCATTTGGATTGTATCAGTAGCTCCATGTGCTCTTCGAGCAGCGTTTTACGCTCACTTACTGCCCGCCTGACTTCTGCCTGAATTTCCTTGTAGTCAATCGAAGGCGCCTGAATATTGTATCGGTTTAAATTTTTTCTGAACCCCGCTGCCTCTCGTGAAAGCTCCCACCAGGTTTTTGAGGATAGCGCTCCGTTGGTAACACCTGCTCCTCCAATATTATTTTTCTCCACCAACAAAACCCGCTTTTTAAAATCGATGGCCCGCATGGCTGCGGCATAGCCGGATGGTCCTGCGCCAATAACAACTAAGTCGTACTTTTCCATAGACAATTCCTCTGTATACAATTTTACTCCTCAAGGTACACTTTACCCACGTAAACCTGAATGGGAAGGCAAGTAAATTCCGGCTACCATACACCGTACGCTTCCTCCCCCAACATTTTCGATGGTCTCAATCGGTATCGGTAGCATTTCTGCATGCCGGCTGATGGCATCAACCTGTCCCGGTAAAAGGGAGTTGAACGCACGTTCCGACAACAGGACAATGGGTTCGCCATTCCTGCTCCTCACCTCCATCATATTCCCGGCAAAGGCTTTCATTTGCTCGTAACTAATCGCGACTACTTTATGGCCTGTTCTTTCGAAATTATCCAAAATCAAATCCTGATCAGCTTCTGAACGAACGGCATCCAAACAAATAACAGCAAACGTTGTCCCAATACACATGACCACATTTGTGTGATAAATTGGGATTCCATTTTCATCCACGGCATCGAAGAGGACAGGCGTATACTGGAGTAACTCACAAAGTTTTCGCACCAGTGCTTCGTTCGTTCGTGGCGAACGGCAGGCATAGGCGATTGAATTGACATAATCAATCACAAGACTTCCTGTGCCTTCCAAAAACTCATTATTTTGTTCTGACGCTGAAAGATCTACGATATCATGAATGATATAATC
Organism: uncultured Roseivirgaceae bacterium; assembly: GCA_964501015.1. GTDB lineage: Bacteria > Bacteroidota > Bacteroidia > Cytophagales > Cyclobacteriaceae > UBA2336. Next base: position 4,095 of record CAZCRJ010000082.1, read on the forward strand.
TCTACGAAGTTGATCAACAAGATCCATTCTGCGTTCCATTCGCCTGTTCTCTGCCAACATGGGATAGAGTATGACGTTACCATCATCATGAAAGGAAATCCAATTGTTTGGAAACAGAACATCTGGTTTCAGTGGAGTTGGTGTATCTTCAATAACGTGCACATTTATATCATGAGATTCTAGCAGATCAACCATCCGGTCAAATTCAGAAAGCGCCTTTTGATGTACCTCACTTAGATCTGAATGACCTTGAAAAGCATTGGATGCAGCTGTTAGCGGATTGAATCCAAAAGCAGCAGGGCGAATCATTAATAAGGAGGCAGGCGATTGAACAGGTTTCATCAAAAAGGAATTCAATCACATAATTAACTAATTTTACGCAGCAGCGAAAACTATGGATTACATTGCCACACTTGACAGAGAAGTGTTCTTTTTTTTAAACGGGTTACATACACCGTGGCTCGACCCAGTGATGTTTTATCTATCAAAAACAATCACATCGCTGCCATTGTATGCAGCATTAATTTATCTCCTGTTTGTAAAATTTGGCAAAACAATCTGGATACCCCTCGTCTGCATTATACTTTTGGTAACCAGTACCGATCAGTTAACCAGCGGTCTGATGAAACCAACCTTTGGGCGTTTACGTCCTTCTCATGAGCCAAAATTGCAGAAAGTACACACAGTTTATGGCTATAAAGGCGGCAAATTTGGC
>CAZCRJ010000082.1:4819-8878 GCA_964501015.1 uncultured Roseivirgaceae bacterium
CGTCCAGTCATGCTGCCAACACTTTTGGTATAGCCATGTTTCTCTTTCTGGTTTTCAGAAAATCCTACCGTTGGATAGGACTATTATTTGTCTGGGCAGTGTTGGTAAGTTATTCCCGCATCTACCTTGGTGTTCATTATCCGGGAGATATTATTGTGGGTGCAGGTATTGGTTTGCTTTGCGGATGGGCATTTTATAACCTTAGTACCTTCATGTTTCAGAAACTACGAATGGAGGTAAATGAATAATATCCTGATTGTTTTTCAACCTGCAATGAAGAAACGTTAATTCTCCCTTACATCAGCACCAAAATTCTTCGTGGTATGCCGGACATCCGCGCCACCCGTATAATTCACTTCTGCCCCGAACCCGGCATTGACTTCAATCTGATCCGTTGCATATACATAAACCTCTGAGCCCATCGTGGCATTAACATAAACCGTTTTGCTTTTAAGGCTGGATGCTTTTAACACACCACCCATGGTAACCTTTGTATCGAGCATTTCAGTTTGGCCATCCAGGTCAACTACTGCGCCCATCGTAACTTTGGTAAACAGGTTTTTCGAGAGAATTTCCATTCTCATTTCAGCGCCCATGCCACAGTGAAGGGCCAGGTTTTTTGACTTCAACTCACCTTCGGTAAAAACAACGGCACCAGCTTGTGCTCTGATTTCATGTAAATCGGTATAATAAACTTTAACCTTAACATACTTTGCGCGAGGATAATCGGAAGTCCACTCGTTCATATAATGCTTGTTGCGCAGCTTTAAGGTAAGCTCACCCTTACTTACCTCCCGGATAATATTTTCCCTGTCAAAACCCATGTAATCCATTTCCACTCCGTCCTTTTCGGATTTAACCAATTCAACCTCAAAGGGTCCAAAAACATTGATTTTAGTAAAAGAACCAAAAGTTTCCATTGACTTCTGTGCCGATGCCGAAAGGGAAAACAATACGATTATCAGGGTAAGAAGATGTTTCATAATAGTAGTTTTATGCAAAGACGCACCATACCTTAGAAACGTTGCATGGCTTAAAAAATTCCCTTAAAACTATTAATCCTGACTTTCCATCAGCCGTTTTACATACTTCCCGATAATATCGAACTCAAGGTTTACACGGTCGCCTGTGGTAAGAACACCAAAGGTAGTATGCTCGTAGGTATAGGGAATTATAGTTACCCGGAAACCATTTTCTTTTGAGTTGAAACAGGTAAGGCTTACCCCATCAATGCAGATGGAGCCCTTTTCAACAGTAACATTCCCATAGAGGGGTTCATATTCAAAATCAAAAAGCCAACTACCTTCCACTTCTTCTACATATGTACAAATTCCAACCTGATCCACATGGCCCTGTACTACGTGCCCATCAAAACGGCCATTGGCCACCATGCTACGTTCAAGATTCACGACACTTCCTGCCTTCCAATCGCCCAGGTTTGATTTCTTCAGCGTTTCATCCACAGCCGTTACCCAATGCCCATGATCGGTGGTTTTAGTGACGGTAAGGCATACGCCATTATGCGCCAGGCTCTGATCAACTTTTAACTCCTTTGTAATCGGGCTTGAGATGAGAAAGTGTTTGTTCGTTTGGTCCTGAACGATGCGTTCTATTTTGCCTAATGCTTCAATAATTCCTGTAAACATGCTCAAAATTAGCTAAAAAACGGATGATTCAATAATTATGGTTTATTTTATAAACTATTTTATATTTGTATCGTTAAGTGCACAATATGGAACCAAAAGACAACCAATTAAACCCTCAGGAAAGCCTTGCACTGATCACCAGAATGATCAGCCAATCGAAAGGCAACCTTCGCCACAGCAGTTTCTATTTCCTGCTTTGGGGATGGGTAATTGCTACCTGTAATGCCGGGATGTATTACTTCTTTAAGTTTACCGAGTGGCAACACTATGCCCCTTGGATATGGTCTTTAGGTATACCGGCATGGATCATTACCATGGTTTATGCCAACCGACAGGAAAAAGAAGCCGGTGTTACTACCCATCTTGACAAAATCAGCATGTGGTTATGGATTGGAATGGCCATAACCATTATGCCTGCCTGGATATTTGGCGCGAAAACGAACTGGATGGTGAACGCTATTTCCCTAATGCCTATAGGATTGGCAACCTTTTTATCCGGGATAATCATACGTTTTAAGCCGCTGATACTTGGCGGGATAACCTTCTGGATTGCTGGAATCATTTGCTATTTTGTTAACCCGATTGATCAATACCTGGTGGGGACAATTGCCATGATTTTTGGTTACCTCATACCCGGTTATTTGTTACGAAATTCCAATCACTAACCGATGTTGAAGGAACTGGATCCGCTGCTGCATTCTCAACTTCGGCTTGGCGTGATGTCCATTCTAATGAATGTCGAATCTGCCGAGTTCACTTTTCTGAGAACGCAAACCGATTCAACAGCTGGTAACCTGAGTGTGCAACTTGACAAACTTGATAAAGCCGGGTACATCACCATCGAAAAAACATTCCGAGGAAAGAAGCCTCTTACAACCTGCCGCATTACCAAAAAGGGACTTAAAGCCTTTGAAGAGTACGTCAACACCCTAAAACAATACATTCATCGCTAAACCCAAACCAACTCTTTACCAAAACAAAATATATCACTATGAAAAATTTATTTTTTGTCTTCATTACGCTTCTGGGGCACACCATCAGCAGTGTACTTGCACAAAGTCCCGCTCCTGAAAACCTTAAACAGGAAATGCAAAAGCTGGCCTATATGGCCGGCAAATGGAAAGGCGAAGCCAGTATGCGCCAACCAAATGGAACCTTAGTAAAAGTAGGCCAGGAGGAAGATATCCAGTTCAAACTAGACGGCACCATTCTGATGGTGGAAGGAACCGGGCGCAATGAAGAAGGTAAAGTAGTGTTTAATGCAATTGGCATTATATCCTACAATCCTGACACCAACTCATTCGGGATGAAATCACACCTGTTGGATGGGAAACAAACGGATGCTTATTTCAAGATACAAACAGAAAACAATTTCGAATGGGGTTTCACGGTAGCCAACAATGCAAGAATACGGTACAACATAGTGCTGAATCCGCAGGAAAAATCATGGATTGAAAAAGGGGATTATTCCCCTGATGGAAATACCTGGTATCCATTTATGGAGATGAATCTTACTAAATTGAATTAGTGATTTTACCTTTCATGGAATGTAGTAACAAAACTTTTAACCTTACAATGTTCAACAGAAAATAATCAATCAACTATGGAAAATAATGATGAAAAGGTTTATCGCATGGCGCGAAAAAATGTCCGTCAGCGGAAGAAGTTTTATAGTCATCTGCTCACCTACCTGGCCGTTGGTGTGTTTCTTACCTTCATTAACTGGTATACCAATCCGGGGCACTGGTGGGTACAATGGGTCTGGCTTGGCTGGGGAATTGGCATCTTCTTTCATGGGTTAGGGCTTTACGGAAAAAATATTCTCTTCAGTAATGAATGGGAAGAACGCCAGATCAAGGAAGAAGTGGAAAGGATAAAAAAGAATTTATAATGAACACGCTTGCCAAAAATCCAGATAGTGTGATCACGTTTTCACTTGATGAAGAAAGAATAGCCTTTGCCAGTAGACGATTCCTCGCCACACCCTTAACGGGAATGTTGGTATGGTTTGCAATTGGTGTCTCCGGAATATTGTTTCCGGTGAAGGTTGCCGTATGGACACTTTTCATCGGTACCGGAAGTATTGCTTACATCAGTATATTCGTATCAAAATTTACGAGTGAGAATTTTACAGATAAATCGAGGCCTAAAAATTCATTCGATACACTTTTTTCTATTCTGTAGGAATGTGCTTCCTGGTATATACCATTGCCATCCCCTTCTTTATGGTAGACGTTACCTCGTTACCACTAACCGTAGGCATATTAACAGGATTGATGTGGATACCTTTCTCATGGATTATTAATCACTGGGTTGGTCTTTTTCATGCGATTAGCCGTACGCTGATGGTGGTGGCTGCCTGGTATATAGTTCCGGAGTATCGGTTTAGTGTAATTCCGTTCCTAATTGTTAT
>CAZCRJ010000083.1:0-8850 GCA_964501015.1 uncultured Roseivirgaceae bacterium
AAGCTGTATAATCGGCCTGGTAATCTTCGGGCAGCTTGTTTAAAACATTGTTAATTTTTTTAAGCTGTTGCTGATACAGGTTGAATAATACGGTTCCGGAACTGAGCGGAATGGAAGCGGCTTTGACCTTTTTGCAAAAGTAAATTCGCAGGTCCAATTCAGTAAGGGCTAATCCCGAATACCGGATATAGGTATTGGTGATGCGAAGTATTTTGCGAAGCATCTTTTTTACGATGTATAGATTCCGATCGGGGAGTTCATCAAACAATTCATCTAGTTCAGCTTTTACAATACGGATATAGCCCGACTCATCACTAGCATTAAATAGTAGATAGGCCAATAATTCCTTATTATCTTTTTTATGTTTTGCCAGGCGCAGGCAGAGTGCCTGAAGGGCGGAGGCATCCAACGATTGCAGTTCTTTTTTTATTTCGCTGAGGGAGGCCTTGCTCATGATAAGCGTAGGTGTTTATAAACTTCCCATACAACGATGCCTAGGCACACGGAAACATTCAGAGAATGCTTGGTACCGGTTTGAGGAATCTCCAACGCCTGGTCGGAAAGGTTGATTATTTCTTCCCGTATGCCATTCACCTCGTTCCCAAATACGAGGCAAACTTTCTGACTTTTATCCAGACTAAAAGACTGCAGCGGTGTACTCTCTGTAGTCTGTTCAATGGCTACAATTCTATACCCTTCATTTTTTACTTGGCGGATGGCTTCCGTTGAATTGTCAACATATTCCCAATCAACGGAATCCGTGGCACCAAGTGCGGTTTTATGAATTTCGCGATTAGGGGGTGTACCGGTAATTCCGGTCAGGTAAATTTTTTCGATGCGGAATGCATCCGCAGTGCGGAAAGCCGAACCTACATTGTGCAGGCTGCGCACATTATCCAGTACAATGCACACTGGCAATTTCTCAACTTCTTTAAACTGGTCTATGCTTATACGGCCCAGTTCCTCAAGTTTCAGCTTTTTCATCGAGTGTAAAATTAACCCGTTAATAAGAGATTCTTGCTGAAATCTGGTATCAATCTTCTGAATTCTGAGTTCTAATTTTAACTTGCCGTCATGGCACTGAAGCAAACTGTAGAAACCCCGTTGATGAAACAATACAACGCCATAAAGGTGAAATACCCGGGTGCGTTGCTATTGTTCAGGGTGGGCGATTTCTACGAAACCTTTGGCGAGGATGCGATTAAAGCGGCCAACGTACTAGACATCGTGCTGACCAGGCGGGGAAATGGTTCAGCATCCGAAATTGAATTGGCTGGTTTCCCACATCATGCTCTGGACACGTATTTGCCCAAGTTGGTGCGTGCAGGTCATAGGGTAGCTATTTGTGATCAGTTGGAGGACCCACGGTTTGTGAAGGGCATTGTTAAACGGGGAGTTACTGAACTGGTAACGCCCGGTGTTTCCTTTAACGATAATGTACTGGAGAAAAAGCAGAACAATTTTCTGGCTTCGGTGTATTCGGGCAAGCAATCGTTAGGGGTTGCATTCCTGGATATCAGCACCGGAGAATTCTACGTGGCCAACGGTAATGAATCCTATATCAATAAGCTGATTCAAAGTTTTTCCCCAGCTGAAATTATTTTCAGTAAACCCCAGCGCAATTCATTTGAAAAACAATTTGCCGAGAACCACGCCACATTCGCATTGGATGATTGGGTGTATGCATTTGATTTTGCCCAGGAAAAATTGCTGAATCAATTTAGAACAGCCACGTTAAAAGGGTTTGGTATTGACGTGTTACCCGAAGCTATCATTGCTGCTGGTGCTGTGTTGTATTACCTTGAAGCAACCGAGCACAAAGACACCGCACATATTGCTGCCATTTCACGCATTGATGAAGATAAGTTTGTATGGCTCGACAAATTTACCATTCGAAATCTCGAGCTGATCTCCTCTCCTTTTGAGAATGGCGTTCCTTTAATACAAATTCTTGACCATACCGTTACCCCAATGGGTTCACGCCAACTCCGAAAATGGATGGTGCTTCCATTAAAGGACAAGGCATTGATTGACGAACGGCTAGAAGTTGTGAACATCTTCTTTAGTCAGACAGAGTTGGCTGAGAAAATCAGTGAAGAGTTACGGCATATAGCAGATCTTGAACGACTAATTTCAAAAGTTGCTGTTGGTCGGATTAATCCGAGGGAAATGTTACAGCTTAAGCGATCCTTGCAACGCACTGTGCCGATAAAAAGTGCATTGGAAAAGCAGTCTTCTGCAGCGTTAAAGAAGCTGGGCGATCAGCTAAACAAATGTGAATTTTTACTGGAAAAAATTGAACGGGAGCTGCGCGAAGATGCCCCCATGCTGATGCATCAGGGTGGCATCATCAAAGAGGGAATACATGCTGAACTGGATGAGCTCCGTAGTATTGCGTTCTCAGGAAAAGATTACCTGCTGCAACTACAGAAGCGAGAGATTGAACGCACCGGGATCAACTCCCTTAAAATCTCATACAACAAAGTTTTTGGATATTACCTCGAAGTAAGCAATGCCAACAAAGATAAAGTGCCTAATGACTGGATTAGAAAGCAGACACTGGTAAATGCTGAGCGTTACATTACTGAAGAACTGAAAGTGTACGAAGAGAAGATACTCGGAGCCGAAGATAAACTTGGCGTGATCGAGCAAAAGCTTTTCCAGGAGCTTGTACAGCATGCTGCAGATTTTGTAGTACAGATTCAGCAAAACGCGCGCATACTCGCAGTTCTGGATTGTTTGCTTTCGTTTTCATTGGTGGCCAGCATTAACAAGTATTCTCGTCCGGAGATTACTGAATCAACAACAGTAGATATAGTGGCCGGGCGTCATCCGGTAATAGAAAAGCAATTGCCTATTGGTGAGCGTTATGTACCCAACGATGTTTACCTGGATAACGAGACACAACAAATACTCATTATTACAGGCCCAAATATGGCCGGTAAATCTGCGTTACTGCGACAAACGGCATTGATTGTATTGATGGCACAAATTGGGTGCTTCGTACCGGCAGAGCGTGCGCAGATTGGCATAGTGGATAAGATTTTCACCCGTGTGGGGGCTTCTGATAATTTATCGAAAGGCGAATCTACCTTTATGGTGGAGATGATTGAAACCGCCAGCATCCTCAACAATCTTAGTGATCGAAGTTTGATTCTGATGGATGAAATCGGTAGGGGCACATCAACCTATGACGGTGTATCGATTGCCTGGGCCATTGTAGAGTACCTGCATCAGCATAACGACTATAAGCCGAAGACACTTTTTGCCACACATTATCACGAATTAAATCAGTTAGCTGAAGATTTTGTGCGTGTGAAAAACTTCAATGTGAGCGTAAAGGAAATTGGTGATAAGATCATCTTCATGCGCAAACTGAAAGCGGGTGGCAGCGAACACAGTTTTGGAATTCATGTGGCACAATTGGCGGGTATTCCCAATAAGGTAGTTATTCGTGCAAATGAGGTATTACATTTTTTGGAAAAGGAAAAGCACAAGAACGAACCAAAAGGGAAATTACAGGATTTACCAAAGGCAACACACCAGATGAGTTTGTTCGAGATGGATCCGAAGTACAGGCACGTTCAGGAAATGCTGGAGACAATCGATATCAACACCATCAGTCCGGTGGAGGCATTGTTGAAGTTGAATGAGATTCTCACAACATTGAAGAAGTAACTATACAATTAATTTTCTAAAATATTTATGAAAACTCTTTTTCTATCATCTATCCTTCTATTATGTTTTGCTTGTGGCCAACCAGCATCATCAGAAAACAATACAGAAACCGAAGGTAAGGATCAGATTGCTTCACCAATTGAAATTGATGATGCCGATGCAGAGGTTGGTGGGGACGAAACGGAAATTCAAAAGGAAGGACCTGTTGTGTATGTTACAACTGATGGCGATAAATACCACACTGCCGATTGTCGCTATTCAAAAACAGCACAACCGGTAAAACTCAGCCTGGCAAAAGCTGATGGGAAATCCGCCTGTGGTATTTGTAAACCGAATTCCAAAACAGGTGAAAAGCAGGTTCGCTGTTCGGGTGTAACCGCTGAAGGAAAGCAATGCCAGCGGTTAACAGCGCATACGAGCGGGAAGTGTTTCCAGCATCAGGGCGCCAACTAAAATTACAGCTGCGAAAAGTGACGAATAATCATCAGGGCAACAGCACGATTGTTACTAAGCTGTAGCAACGATTCATAATAGCTGTCGTCAACTTTTATGAAGCGATTGGCAGGGGCGGCCTCTGTCCAACCCGACTTTATCGATTCCAGTGCTTCAGGATTTTGATCATGCAATTCCAGCAGTGCTTTTTGCAGTTCATCGCGTAAACTTTCTGAAAGGCTTTTACGAAAGACCACAGGGCCTAACGGTATTGGGAGGGATTCCCAAAGTTTTTTCAGTTTTACGGTATCCGCCCCAAGCGTATAATATTCATTACTGCCAAATGCACATACAGCAAATTCGCCTTTCAGGGCACGCTCCAGTGCTAACCGATGCGTAGTGGCGTACTGCACTTCCAGAAAAAATCGTTCAGGATATCCGGGTTGCATGGATGCGAGTTTTAGTCGAGGTACCAGGTTTCCGGAAGTAGAACCCGTACTCACCAGCACCAGGGTAAAATCAGAAGCATTGACAAGTATTTCGGTAAGGTTGTTTTCCGGAATGTTTCTTCCGGTAACCAGTACACTTTTATAGTCATTGAGTTTATCTTCTGGAACAGTCAACACAGCACCTGCTTCCCAATCGTCTGTTTTTTCCTTAAGCATGAGGTATCCGAAGGTGTTCATGAACGCGACATCCACCTCCCCGCGCTCCATGGCAAGGCGTAATTCATTTACGTCAGGATAGCTTTTTACGTCAGTTTTTACTCCACTGATTTTTTCAATATACCGGGCAAACGGTTCGATGTTTTTGATGCGTGAATTATCGGCATAGTGGTAAGTAGCAAAAATCAGGGATTGCTCTGTACCACGGGAATTTTGTGCAACTGAGTTGATTATGAAAGCATAAATAAAAATTACTAACAGAATTGGTGTCTTGCAACGCATAGCGTAAGATAAATGTTTTGTCAGGAATAGTAACATGGCTGTTTACGGCTAAACATGGTTTTTGGTTGAAAGAATTAAAACAAGATCAGAAATTAATTTACTGAAAAGTGACAGACCCAGTTCACTGATTTTGCGTATACAAGTAGAGTATCGTTTACTTCTGATGAGTATGAAAAAACTAATTATTACATCGTTAACCATTGTACTGGGCTTAACTACGGGATGTACACAATCAACCACAAAGACAGAAAGAGCGGTTGGTGGACGATGTGAAGATTGCGAATTAATGTTTTCCGGAATACCGGAAAATTTATCCTGGATAACACAGTTTGCCGCAGAGGATGAGCCTGGGGAACCGATGATCATTCGGGGTACTATTTACAGGAAGGACGGTAAAACACCGGCTCCTGATGTGATCCTTTACATTTATCAAACCGATAATACCGGTCGCTATAGCCCAGGAACAAAACAACCCATTACTACCTCCAAACATGGCCATTTACGAGGCTGGATAAAAACGGATGAACAGGGACGTTATGAGTTTAGGACAATCCGACCGGCTTCGTATCCTAACAGCAATAATCCCCAGCATATTCATCCCATCATTAAAGAACCAGGGACCACTGCGTATTGGATCGATGATTACACCTTCGAAGATGACCCCCTTGTAACAGAAAAAATGAAATCCGAGCGGGATCAAAGAGGAGGCTCAGGGTTAATCAGGCTCACAAAAAATCCTGAGGGAATCTGGATTGGGAGGCGCGATATTATTCTCGGCCTCCATGTTTCAAGTTACTAATAGACGTAACGCCCTAGAATGATTTCCTGGGATTTCTGTTTTTTCGAAACGTTTTGCGTTTTGTATTGAATTCACTGTGTCGCTTTATCTGAGGGGTATAGTCTGGTCCGGCTCCAAGTTCAACAGGCATGTTAAGTTTTGGTACTTCCTGCCCAATCAACGTTTCTATGCTAAAAAACTTACGCTGGTCTTTTTCATTGATGAAGGTGATGGCCGTGCCGGTTGTTTCTGCTCGGGCCGTACGCCCAATACGGTGGATATAATCTTCCGGATCGGGAGGAACATCAACATTAATAACCAGATCTATTCCTTCAACATCGATGCCTCGGGAGAGGACATCAGTTCCAATGATGATATTGATTTGCTTGCTCTTGAAGGCCCGCATAATCGTTTCGCGCTCGGCTTGTTCCAAGTCGGAGTGAAACGCACGCACTTTTAAACCAATCCGGTGAAGGGCGTTATCCAATTTCTTTACATTCTCTTTTGTAGAAGCAAAGATCAGCACACTGTTGAATTTATTGGCGGTTAAGATGTGCTGAATCAAGGGTACTTTCTGAGCATCGTAAACAACGTATGCCTGCTGCAGTATGCCGCTGGCAGGTTTTGAAATGGCGATGTTCAGTTCAACTGCGTGGTTTAAAATCTTATTGGCCAATGCCCTGATTTTAGGAGGCATGGTAGCGGAGAACAAAAGGGTTTGTCTTTGCTTAGGCAGATAGTTTACAATCTTGACAATATCGTCATAAAAGCCCATGTCCAGCATGCGGTCAGCTTCATCTAAAATCAAATGCTGAAGGTGATCAAAAACAGTAGTGCCGGCTGCGAGCAAGGCAATTAATCTTCCGGGTGTGGCAACAATAATATCGGCTCCTTGCTCAAGTGCCTTTTTTTGAAGATCCCAGGTAGCACCATCGCCCCCACCATAAATGGGAATTGAACTGATGCCCGCAAAGTAGGCAAACCCTTCAATCTGCTGATCAATTTGCTGTGCCAACTCACGTGTTGGTGCTATCACCAGGGTATTCAGGTGGCGATGATCCGTTTGCATCATCTTATGCATTACGGGAAGAATATACGCGGCTGTTTTACCTGTACCGGTTTGGGCACAGGCAATCACATCTTTGTTGTCAAGAATTACCGGAATAGCCAACTCCTGTATGGGGGTAGGTTTCTCATACCCCATGGAATCCAAACCTTCGGAGAGCTTCGGATCGAAATTAAAATCGTTAAATGTCATGTGTTTGTTCGTGCTTGAATAAAAAACCAAAGCCAGACTTTTAAGGTCTGGCTTCGGCAATGTGTGCGTGGAAAATTAATTATTTACCAGCCGTACGTTAACGGCATTCAATCCTTTTTTTCCTTGTGTCACCTCAAAAGTGATTTCGTCATTTTCGCGAATCTGGTCTACAAGACCTGAAACGTGTACAAAGTACTCTTGATTGGTTGCTGTTTCCTTTACAAAACCAAACCCTTTGGTTTCGTTAAAGAACTTTACTGTTCCTTCTTTCATTGTGTTGTTAATTGTGTTTTTGGCATCGGTTTCCGTCAGCCGGTGTTAAAATTAATTTGGCCGTAAAGGTAAGCATAATTAACCACACTTTACATAATGTCAAAAGGAGCCGTTTTAAGCGGCTTTTTTTACAGACTCTAAATTAATCTCTCGGGTTTTATTCAAGCGGATGATGTTGACCTTGTCAAGTAGCTTAATGACTAAATAGGTAGGATCAATCTCGTGCCAGCGAATACCGCCAAAATTTGCACGCGATCCATATTTGTGATGATTGTTGTGGTAACTCTCTCCCATCATCAGAAAATCAACAGGAAGAAAATTTTTCGAAGTGTCACCAACCTCAAAGTTTCTGTACCCATACTTGTGAGCAAACCAGTTGATAATTGCACCGTGAACGGGGCTCATCAAAAACTGAATGGGCAGTAATAACCATAACCACCATACCGTGGCAAATTGCCAATACACAGCAACATAAACAGCTCCCCAAAAAAGGCGTGACGGCCATGAGCGCGCAAACCTATCAAAGGCCTCCCACTGGGGAACGCCTTCCGAAAAACGCTTGTCTACCACCATTTTTCTGTTGGAAATAGCAGAATAGATCGTTTTGGTTTTCCACATCATATTCCAGATGGTTTCATCGTATTTAGGTGAATGCGGATCATCTTCCGTATCGGCAAAGGCATGGTGCATGCGGTGCATTACGCCATATCCATAAGGACTCAAATAATTGGAACCCTGAAATATCCATGTCAGTACAAAAAACACCTTTTCGGTGAAGGGATTCATCGTAAAGGATTTATGTGCCGCGTACCGGTGAAGAAAGAATGTTTGAAAAAAGAGCGACAAATACCAATGGGCCACAAAAAATACAAGAATGACTGTCATGAGATTGTTTAGATTTTTAAGTAAAACATGTAAAATCGGTCCTTTTCAGCCTCGATTTACTGTAAGACAAATCCGTTTACGGTTTGTGACAGATTAGTAAGAAAATTTACTGAGAATCTTTTTCCGGTTGGAACCAGATATCCCGCTTAAGGGCATCGATCAGTTCATCGGTATCGCCAGAGCAAGCTTTTTTGAAGCTGTCCATCCATCCGGCAGGTGAGGGCAGGTCGAAGTGAATTTTTGATGTTTCCTCATTCAACTTCTTTTTAGCACGACTCAACAACTGCCGGCAATGATCTTTCTTTTTGTCCAGCGTTGCCTGCACGGTATCATAATCGAAGTCAAATACTTCCTTTAGGAGGTAAACAGCACGTTCTACGGGCTCCAATTTTTGATGGATAACCTTCATGGCATGATCCATATACACCTCCAGATCGTGTGCAGTAAAATTGGTTTCTTTCAGGCTGGTTATAAATTCAGGTAACTGAACAGCATCAAAATACTCTTCTTTCTTTCGCTTGAGTTTATTGAGATGATTAAGGCAATTATTGGTAACAGCAGTTATAAGGTAGGCCTTGCTGTTATTGATCTTTTGTTCT
>CAZCRJ010000084.1:0-8833 GCA_964501015.1 uncultured Roseivirgaceae bacterium
CCTTTATCTTCCAGAAAGCGGATGCCGGCATCTATGGCTTCGTAGACAGACATGCCACTCATGAAACCGGAGTTAATAATATTTGCTTCCCAGCTATCGAATGATTCTTCCTGCACATCCGGACCTTCCACTACCTGTACAATAGGTAGATTGTAATGTTTGGCAAAGCGATGATCCCGTTCATCATGACCGGGAACAGCCATCACTGCACCTGTACCATACCCGGCCAACACATAATCGGCAATCCAGATAGGAATCTCTTCGTTGTTGAATGGATTTATGGCATAGGCACCGGTAAAGGCTCCGCTTACACGCTTCACTTCACTCATGCGTTCGCGTTCGCTTCGGTTTTTTGCTACTTCAACATAGCTGGTAACTGCCTCACGTTGGTCATTCGTTGTTAGCTTATCCACTAACTCATGTTCTGGTGCCAGCACCAGGAATGTAACTCCAAAAACAGTATCAATCCGGGTAGTGAATACTTCGATTTCTGAAGCGTGATTTTTAATAGGAAATTTAAATTGGGCTCCCTTGCTTTTCCCGATCCAGTTGCGCTGCATTTCTTTTAGTGGATCAGGCCAGTCAATGGTATCGAGGCCCTGCAGCAACCGTTCAGCGTAAGCCGAAATGCGCATGCTCCATTGAAGCATTTTAATGCGTTCTACCGGATAGCCGCCCCGCTCACTCACGCCATCTTTTACTTCATCGTTGGAAAGCACGGTGCCCATAGCCGCACACCAGTTTACCATGGTTTCGCTCTGATAAGCGATGCGATAGTGCTGGAGAAATTCTTCTTTTTCTTTTTCATTGAATCCCTTCCATTGATCAGCAGTGATTACAGGAGTATCCTCATCACTCGCTGCTTGAATATTCTGATTACCGTTTTTCTCTAATTCGGCAATCAACGTATTGATGTGTTCTGTCTTTCCTTCTATGGACAACAGACCGTTGGTCATGGACTTTTTGTTGTACCACGCATTAAATAGCTGCATGAAAATCCACTGTGTCCACTTATAGTACTGTGGATCACAGGTTTGAACTTCACGACTCCAGTCGAAGGAAAAGCCTATTTGCCGCAACTGTCGTTTATAGGTTTCAATGTTTTTAGCGGTTGTTATTGCAGGATGTTGTCCGGTTTGGATGGCGTATTGTTCTGCCGGAAGTCCGAAGGCATCAAAGCCCATCGGATGCAAAACGTTAAATCCTTTTAATCGTTTGAAGCGCGAAACAATATCAGACGCAATGTACCCTAATGGATGGCCAACATGTAGGCCTGCACCAGAGGGATAGGGAAACATGTCTAGCACATAATACTTAGGTTTGGATGGGTCAGTCGTGACTTTATAAAGTCCTTCATTTTCCCACTTTTCCTGCCATTTCTGCTCAATTCGCTTAATCTCGTCTTTAGTATATTCCGCCATTGTCAATTAGTCTGCTTTTAAAACCTGCAAAAATAACCCAATCCGTGTAAATCCCCATCAACGGATTTCCACAGTTCATCCGGATTGAATTACAGTTCAGCAACTCCTTTTACGAATCACGTATCAGAAGCCTCACTTTTACCGTGTTGTCAGCAAAACACGCGTAAATGAAAGCGATAATTCTTCTGGTATCATTACTCATGGGAATACCCGGACTAAGTCAGGTGACGATTATGGGTGTTGTAAAGGATGTAAAAGGGGAACCTATACCAGGTGCCAATATTCTAATCGTGAACACCTACGATGGGACAACCTCAGGAGCAAACGGACAATTTTCCTTTACCACTATGGAATCTGGAACTCATACGATAGTAATAAAATTTATTGGGTATAAAGAGTTTAGCCGTCCAATCGACCTGAATAACACCCGAATTGAAATTCAGGCAATACTTAAAGAGTCCATTAATGAATTGGAAACTGTTGTCATTACAGCTGGATCCTTTGCTGCCAGCGATGAATCGCGCAGAACCATTTTCAAAGCGCTTGATATTGCTACCACCGCTGGCGCAACAGCCGACATAGCCGGTGCATTGAATACGTTACCCGGAACTCAGAAAGTAGGGGAGAGCGGTCGCTTATTTGTTCGGGGAGGTGATGGCAATGAAGCGCGCACTTTTATCGATGGCATGCTGGTGTTGGATGCCTATGGCCCCGCAGCCATTAACACTCCTTCAAGAGGCAGATTTCTCCCTTTTATGTTTAAGGGCACCAGTTTTAGCACAGGAGGTTACTCTGCTGAGTATGGTCAGGCTCTTTCATCGGCATTAGTGTTGGATTCAAAAGACGAGGAGGAATTTTCCCGTACGGATATCGGACTTCTATCAGTGGGGGCTGATGTTGCGCATACCCAGGCATGGGAAAAAGCTTCGTGGGCTGGGAAGGTTGGGTATACCAACATCCGCCCATATTTTAATCTGATAAGTCAGGAGGTAGATTGGATTAAACCTCCCGAGTCGCTGGAGGCCAGTTCTGCCTATCGTCAGCGTATAGGTAAAACAGGAATGTTTAAAGTATACGGTAATTACAATCATTCCAACTTCTCGCTTTACGATCATGCGATTGCTGATCCATCGGTAAAGGTTCTGCAGGACTTGCGAAATAATTTCGGTTACCTGAATGGTTCGTATAAAACATCACTTTCTCCCAAGTGGTCCTTGCGCTCCGGATTATCCTATACAGCCATAGAAAATGATGTAGCATTAAACAAATTGAAAATAACCGAAGCTGATAAGGGTATTCATGCTAAAGTAGCTTTTGATGGTTCGTTAAGTGATAAGCTTGAGCTCCGTGCCGGAGGCGAAATACTCAACCATGAGTATGCAGCCAATGTTGACACGTCAACCCGCGCGCTGGGATTTAATGAAATGATTTCCGCTGTATTTGTGGAAGCCGATATCTATACCAGTAACAAGTTTGTAACGCGTGCTGGTGGACGTTTAGAGTATACTAATTTGATTAACCAGGCAAGTGTCGATCCACGCATATCATTGGCTTATAAAACAAGTAAAAACAGTCAGGTATCAGTAGCATACGGAAAATTTCGTCAATCAGTTAATCAACAATGGTTAAGATACACACCTGATTTATTACCAGAGAAAGCCGATCACTACATCGTGAATTACCAACTCGTTCAGCATAATAAAACGTTTAGAATTGAAGGCTACTACAAAACCTATTACGATCTGGCTAAAGTTGATGATAGTGAGTTCACCAACAGTGGATCTGGCTATGCCCGGGGTATTGAACTCTTCTGGCGCGACAATAAAACCTTTCGCAACGTTGATTACTGGTTATCCTATTCGTTTCTGGATACAGAGAGAAATTACCTGAACACTCCTTATGCGGTAACGCCTTCTTTTGCATCGGCTCATAACTTCTCAGCGGTTTATAAGCACTTCTTTACAACGCTTAAATCCCAATTAGGATTTACCTATTCTTATACTAGCGGCAGACCGTACAATAATCCAAATGAAGAAGCCTTCAATAATAGCCGGACCAAAAGTTATCAGGATTTAAGCGGCAATATTAGTTTTCTGCCGAAACCACACCTTATTGTTTACCTATCCTGTACTAACCTTCTTGGGCGTGAGAATATTTTCGGTTACCAGTTCAGTAAAGTGCCTGATGATACTGGAGTTTTTGCGAGCCGTCCGATTCGGCAGGCCGCACCTCGTTTTATTTTCCTCGGAGTTTTTATTACGCTTTCTAAGAATAAATCCTTTAATCAATTACCAAGTCTTTAACCAATTAAATAAGAACACTATGAAAATCATGAACATCATTCCTCTCTTTTTGCTAGCCTTGTCACTGCTGGCGTTTAAGGCTACAGCTAATGACCGCTATACTGAGTCGATGCAGATAAATATTCAGGCTGTTTATACAGCAAAAACAATAGAGGAACTTCAGTCGGCCGTAAATGCTTTTGAACGCATCGGTGATGCCGAGAAAAATAAATGGGAGCCTTTTTATTATGCCAGTTTTGGCTATGTTATGATGGCTTCGCGCGAAAAGGAAGCGCAGAAAAAAGATGCTTATCTCGACTTGTCGTTAACAGTTCTTGAAAAAGCGAAAGCCATAAATCCAGCTGAATCCGAGATTGTAACGGTGGAAGGATTTGTACAAATGATGCGGGTTACTGTTGACCCGGCTTCCCGTGGTCAGCGTTATTCCGGTTTAGCGATGCAAAATTTCGGGAAGGCCATAGCCATGAACCCTGAAAATCCGAGGGCGCTTTGTCTAATGGCTCAGATGCAATATGGAACCGCTCAGTTTTTTGGTTCCTCATCAGCCGAAGCTTGTGCAACCTTAAACAAGGCATTGGAGAAGTTTGAAAGTTTTAAGGCTGATAATCCACTAGCACCATCATGGGGTAAGCCAATGGCTGAAGGGTTGAAAGGTCAATGCCAATGAAGGTGCTTACGGTCCTAATAGAGTAAATGTGCTGTGGTTGATGTTCACAACTTTAGTCAGAGCGTGTGTCGCTCAACGAGGCCTAATTGTTTTACGTTTAAAGATGGATTTTATACCTTAAGGAATGATTAAACCAGATCGTGCCACATTACTTCGTGAACTCAGGGATATACTTCTTTTACTGGCATTGGGATTACTGATGACTTTCATCTTTGGCTATACAAAGAGTCCGAAACAATTTTGGGTAATAGGTTCCTTTACTGCACTAATGTGGGTTTTTTTATGGAAAGGTAACGCATGGCTTAGCTCCGTGATATCCAGCCAAATCAATTGGCTTGCTGCTCCTGTGAGAAGTTTTTTTTCTCTTGCCGCTGGCACCATTGTGTATACGGTTAGCATTATGCTGATCCTAATTGAGCTTTATAGCTGGATATTCAATGCAAATTTCGGAAGCTCGAATACCATGATTTATTCAGCTACAATTGTCACCATTATTATCACCCTTTTCATGCATGGACGTTCATTTTTACTAAGCTGGAAGCAAAGTGCTATTGATGCAGAAAAGCTCAAACGTGAGAGTATGGCCGCTCGTTATGAGAGCCTCAAAAATCAAGTAAATCCTCATTTTCTGTTCAACAGCTTGAATGCGCTTACCAACCTGGTTTATGAGAATCAGGATATGGCCGCCAAGTTTATAAAACAATTATCAGAAGTATATCGGTATGTATTAGATACCCGCGACAGGGAACTGGTGAGTTGTAATGAAGAATTCCAATTTTTGGATTCTTATATTTTTCTACAAAAAATTCGCTTTAATGAAAATCTCAACGTGGAGATTGATAAATCGGGTATTCAATCATCCTTTCCGCCACTGGTACTTCAAATGTTGATTGAAAATGCTATTAAGCATAATGAGATTTCTTCAGCAAACCCTTTAACCGTGAGAATTTATCAGCACGATGCATGGGTTGTGGTGGAGAATAATTTGCAAAAGAAGGTGATCCATCACGATGATTCATCTGGCTTGGGGTTATCTAACATTATAAGCCGGTACGAGTTTTTAAGTGGTAAAAAAGTTACCGTGAATCAAGAGAATGGTAAATTTAAGGTTGAACTTCCAATACTCGACCCTGCAATAGTTAACCAGCAATCATGAGGGTATTAATAATAGAGGATGAGCCCCAGGCAACAAGGCTACTAGAGAACCTTATTGTTGGGGTTGATTCGCAAATTCAAATCGTGGGCTGTACCGATTCTATTAGGAGCTCAGTTCAGTGGTTGAAATCCAATCCGGTACCAGATTTAATTTTCATGGATATTCAATTAGGTGATGGCTTAAGTTTTGAAATCTTTGAAAGAATTGACGTAAAGTCGCCAGTTATTTTCACAACAGCATATGACGAGTATGCCCTCAAGGCCTTTAAGGTTAACAGCATTGATTATATACTGAAACCTGTTGATAGGGAAGAACTTCAGACAGCTATAAACAAATTCAAGTTACTCACACAAGATCGGCATGCAGCTGGGCGTAACATTACAGACAGCATAGGTAAAGTTGTGGAATTGCTTTCCAGAAAGTTTAAAGAGCGGTTCGTGCTTAAGGTAGGCGAGCATTTGCGCACTATTGAAGTTAAGGATATTCACTTTTTTTTTAGCGCTGAAAAGGCAACCTTTTGTCATACTGAGGATAACCGGAACCATATTCTTGATTTTACCCTGGATCAATTGGTTGAAAAGGTTGATCCGGCAAAATTTTTCCGAGTTAACCGAAAGTACCTTGTTAATGCTGAGGCGATTACCGATATCATTCAATACTCCAATAGCAGGCTTCGGCTGGTTTTGAAGGGTTCTACAGATGCAGATGTTATCGTAGCAAGGGAAAAAGTTCAGGAATTCAAAGCCTGGCTCGATAGGTAATCTTTGTAATTCACGCGATATTCAATTATTATTCTTTAAAGCAGGTAATTACCGCTAAGGAAAGGTATAGGCAGCCAAAATAAAAAACCGAAAAAATAAGCTGAAATTGTATTTCCGAGGTTTTATGGCATGAAAAAATGTGTTAAAATTGAGCCTTGTTAACCCAACCGTTACTATGAACTTTATAAAGTCCCTTTATTTCTTTCTTAGCATTACGCTGATTGTTACGCTCAGCGCTTGCGGGTCTTCCGAAAAGAAGAGCACTGATTCTGACGAGTTTAAGGAAGCTGAGGCAAGTCTGAAAGCAACTATTGAAGAAGTTGTTTACAGCATACCTTCTCCAACGGAGATACCATATTTAATTCAACAAACGGGGGCAGAATACAACCAAAACCTGATTAACCCAAGGGATAAAACTGATTCCTATGCCAACCGTGTAGATAAAGCCGCCCTTAATCTAGGTGTTTATACAGCAGATATTGGGTATCTTACTTCCTATGATAAAACCCAGGAAGCTATTGATTACCTGAATTCCTGTAAAATTCTAGCCGATAACCTTGGCGTGATCGGTAGTTTTGATATTGATCTATTAAGACGCTTTGAAGCCAACATTTCCAACAAAGACTCCTTAGCCAAGTTACTGGATGACACTTCCAAACAAACCGATAAGTTTCTTAAAGATGACAGTCGTAATAAGCTTGCTGCCCTTGTGGTGGCCGGAAGTTTTATAGAGGGGTTATACATTTCTACCGGGTTGGTTAATTCCTACCCCAAAGATGTGTTACCTGCCAATGTGCGCGACAACATACTAACGCCTGTCATTCAGGTAATTTTGAACCAGAAAAAATCAGTCTCCGATCTGCTTAAAATGCTTAGCGCAGTGGAACAGACAGATCCGGTATCCAGTCTTGTTCGCGACCTTCAGGAAATGGAAAAGGCATATGAGGCTCTTGATATTGAATCACAATTGGAAAGCAATCGTGGCGATCTGGTGCTTACGGATAAAAACCTGGCTGAGATTACGGTTATCATTGCCCGCATGCGCAAGGCAATTACCGATTAACCCTGGTAGATCAGGAAACCAAGGGGACTGGATATATCCGGTCCCCTTTTTTTTTCCATACTAATGGGTTCTTTCCCTATATTTAATCTTGAAAAATTACCCACATGAGTGAATTAATTCTGAAAGCTCTTCTCCGTCTTTTTGCTGTTGTTGCCAAAGAAGATCAGGTAACACGACAGGAGCGAGAGCAGATACGAAATTTTTTAAAAGAACACCTCAACGAATCGAAGGTAGAGGACTATCTGCTGCTTTTTGATCAGTTTGTAATTGCAACCACAAAATCAGATGTTGAAGACGAGGATCTGATCAGGCAGGTTTGTGATGAGATTAATCAATCCCTTGCACAAAAGCAGAAGTATGTCATTATCCTGGATCTGGTCAGGGTGATTGTAGCTGATGGAACAATTTCCGGGCGTGAAGATGAATTACTGCGGTTAATTTGTGCTGCATTTAATGTTACAGATGAGGATTTAGATTCCATTAAGACATTTGTTACGATCCAGGATGCATCGCAATCCGATCATGCCGGATTATTGATTATTGATACCCGTGATGATGCAGAATTCAAGCATGCTGTTCATATCAGAAAAAAGCATTTAAATGGATTTATAGAAATATTATACCTGAAACGAGCTGAACTCTACCTTGTAAAATATGTTGGCAACACCTCCGTCACCCTTAACGGAGTGCCTATACGCTCAGGGGTAATTAATGTTTTGAGCGTTGGCAGTACCATGCGATGGGAAAAGGATGCACCGGTTTATTACGGGGATATCCTAAGCAACTTTAAACAACTTGCCTCCGGTGAGCGCATTACGTTCGAAGCCAAAAATATCCATTTTGAATTTAAGAACGGAGGCATTGGGCTTCAAGAGGTCAACCTTGCAGAAGAATCCGGTAGTTTGATTGCGCTAATGGGTGGAAGTGGAACCGGGAAGTCAACCTTGCTGAATGTTTTAAATGGGACGGAGGAGCCTACCAGTGGGCAAGTGCTGATTAATGGTATTGATATCTATGCCGAGCCGCAGAAAATTGAGGGTATTATCGGATTTGTGCCCCAGGATGATTTGTTGATTGAAGACCTTACCGTATATCAAAACCTGTATTATGCTGCAAAGCTTTGTTTCAGTGATTTGGATGAGATCGCCATCGATCGCCTGGTCATGAAAACACTGGTGGATCTGGGTTTGGCCGAACGAAAAGACCTGAAAGTAGGATCACCGCTTCAGAAAACGATAAGTGGAGGGCAGCGCAAGCGCCTTAATATAGGACTGGAACTATTGCGCGAACCGGCTATTCTTTTCTGCGATGAGCCCACCAGCGGATTGTCGTCACGCGACTCGGAGAATATAATCGATTTGTTAAAAGAACTTTCTTTAAAAGGTAAGCTAGTCTTTGCTGTAATCCATCAGCCTTCCTCTGACATTTTTAAGATGTTTGATAAGTTACTGATCCTGGACAC
>CAZCRJ010000085.1:0-8648 GCA_964501015.1 uncultured Roseivirgaceae bacterium
ACCTTTAATTCACTTTGTGAGGCAACAGCACGAAAACACAATTATTCGGAATATCCTGTAAAAGCCATACTCGAGACTTGGACTTTCATCACTAGAGGAGGTTGATGCTGATTTAAATATAAGTATTATCAGCGAACATTGATCTGAAGCTGATTACCGAAGTAAAGGCAAAACATTCAAAATAGCATATAACTTGTTTTTGGTCTTTCTTTCACAAGCACAAACTTTTTTCTTGATACCTTGTAACATCCTTTCATACCTGTCGTCTGCTTATTGGAATTTGATTAATGGAACTCGAAGCTTTTCAAAATCGTGTTTTACCTGCAAAAAACAAGCTTTTCCGCTTTGCCCTGCGCATGCTAGGGAGCGAAGATGAGGCAAAGGATGTGATTCAGGAAGTATTTATACGGGTTTGGAACGGACGCGAAAACATGGATCAGATTCAGAACATGGAAGCCTGGTGCATGCGGATAACCAAAAACCTGTCGCTTGACAGGCTGAGAACCATCCAGCGAAAAGGCACCTTTCCGATGGAAGAAGGCTTCGATGTTAAGCACACGGATGTTACACCTGATGTTAAAACTGAACTTGGTGAAAGTATGCAAAATGTAAGTCAGCTGATAGCGGCACTGCCGGAAAAACAACGGCAGGTTATTCACCTTCGCGATGTGGAAGGGTACACCTACAACGAGATCTGCGACATTCTCGAGCTTGATATGAACCAGGTAAAAGTGAACCTGTTCAGGGCGCGGAATGCAGTGCGGGAAAAACTGGTAAAGATGAATGCGTATGGACTCTGAAAAATGTAAAGAACTATTAGAAAAATACTGGGCGTGCGAGACATCCCTGGAGGAAGAGGCGCAGCTTCGGGAATATTTCCGAAGGGATGACTTGCCTGAATATTCCCTTGAAACAGCCACCTTGTTCCGGTATTTCGATGAACAAAAGACCCGGAAAGTTGAGCCTCATTTTGATCACACGGTGTTGCAACAGATTAAGAAAACGTCACCGGCAACTACCGGCAGGGTGCGCAGTTTATTCTACAGCGCCATGCGTATAGCAGCAGGCGTGGCTGTACTACTGGCTGCCATTTTTTTTGTTCGCCAGGAAATCCGAAAGGACGATACACTCGCCATAGAAGATACCTACACGGATCCGCAACAGGCATTTGAAGAAACGAAGAAGGCATTGTTAATGATCTCCAAAGGATTTGGCAATGCCGAGCAACAGGCCAAGAAAATAAATGTCTTTAATGAGGCGCAGGAAAAAATACAAGATACTACTGCTACTGAAACTGAACTTTAAACAACGTAGAAATTAAGCATATGAAAAAAATAGTAACACTTATTGTATTAATAGCTTTCGGTACGGGAGTGTATGCGCAGAGCGATGCGATTAGCAAATTTTTCAACAAGTATTCTGCCGATGAATCGTTTACCACACAGGTAACCATTTCAAGCAAAATGTTCAGCTTGTTTACCAACATGGAAGTGGATACACCGGAAGATAAGGAGGTACTGGAAGCCATCAGTAAATTGAAGGGTATGCGAATCCTTGGTAAGGATAATACCAGCGATGCAAAAAATCTGTACAAAGAAGCTTCATCCCTTATTGTGCAGAATAAATACGAAGAGTTGATGTCCGTTCGGGATAAGGATAAGGATATGAAATTCTATATCATGGAGAAAAGCCCCGGGAAAATCAGTGAACTGGTTATGATATCCGGAAGCGCAAAGGATTTTATGGTGATGACGTTATTCGGTGAAATCGACCTGAAGCAAGTTTCCCGCATCGGTAAGAAAATGAATGTTTCGGGTTTGGAAAACCTGGAGAAAATGGATGAAGGAAAGAAGAAGAACTAATTCGATCGTACATACAAACATGGAGGCAGGATCGTTGAGATAATGCCTCCATTTTATAGTTATTAACCCCCCACTCCTATGAAGCTTAATTTCAACTGTACATTTATTCTCGTTTTTTTACTTGCTGTATCCCACCAGTCATACGCACAAAGCCAGGCAACGGAAAAGTTGCAGAAGAAATATGCTGACGCATTCTCTCTCTTTTTTTATCAGAATACCTTGCGGATGCTTAATCAAACCGATAATAAAGAGTACGATGAATTGATTAAGGATATAGAGAAAATGAAAGTGCTGATGATCAACAAAACATCCTCCTTTACAGGTGCCGAATACAAACGCATCAAGACTGATTATACAGCGGAATCCTTTGAAGAAGTGATGTCTACCCGGTATCAGGGAAGAAATTTCGATGTATTACTGAAGGAGAAATCCGGTAAAACGCAGGGTATGGTAGTAATGGTTAATGACTCATCAACGTTTTATGTGTTGGATGTTGTAGGGCGTATTGCCCTGGATAAAGTCACCACCTTATATAGTACACTGGAGCAAAGTACAGACATTGGGCAGAAAATTAAATCCTTCACCAAGCGTAATGAAAAGCGTAAAGAGGACGACAAAGAAGGGGAAGATCATTAATTTAGTAGGGTGAATTGATTTACTCAAAGGAACACTACCGTTAAATGATTTTAATGCAAAGCCTTTATTGGAAGCATTACCAGTAATCACATTCATTCAACCCCGATACGCTCTTGGAAACAGTACTCTCTATTAAACATCTAACCAAGCATTTTGGTCGCATAAAAGCGGTAAATGGTTTAAACCTGGAAGTGAAGCCCGGCCAGGTATTTGGATTACTCGGACCAAACGGAAGCGGAAAGACCACCACGCTGGGCATGCTTATGGGGGTTACCAACCCAACATCCGGAAATTTTTATTGGTTTGGAGAAGAACCTACACCCCAGTTGCGGAGGAAAATCGGGGCGGTTTTGGAACATCCAATCTTTTATCCCTACCTGAGTGGCCAGAAAAATCTGGAGCTCAACGCGATGATCAAACAGTGTTCGGAAGAAAATATACCAAAAGTATTGGAGTTGGTTGAACTCACCGACCGCAAGGATGATAAATACAAAACCTATTCGCTTGGAATGAAACAGCGGCTGGCCATTGCTTCTGCTTTATTAAATGACCCGACAGTATTGATATTGGATGAACCCACCAACGGTCTTGATCCGATGGGGATAGCGGAAATACGGGAGATCATAAAAAAAATTGCGGCCAATGGAAAAACCATTATCCTGGCGAGCCACCTTCTGGATGAAGTTCAAAAAGTATGTTCACACTTTGCCATTCTGAAGAAGGGAAATATGATTTATTCGGGGCCGATAAGTGATGTGGGACAAGGAGAAGTAACAGTGGAGGTAAATGCAGATGTTGAAAACCTGAATGATGTTTTGGTGACGTTTTCCGGAACAGAAGCGGTTACCCGGGAAAATGGTGTATACCTTATTTCCATGCGCGATGGTTTCCATGGAAAGGAATTGAATGAATTTTTAATTAATCAGGGAATTGTTGCAACCCACCTGGTTACCAAAAAGAAGAGTTTGGAAAAGCAGTTTCTGGAAATTCTTTCAGAATCGCATTAACCTTATAAGGAGTTAGCAATTAGTCATCAGGAATCCGAAACAGATAATGGTACAACTTCTCAAAATTGATTTAAAAAAGCTCACCAGCTACCGCACATTCTGGATAATCTGCGGATTGTACTTTTTTACCCTGGGTATGGCCACGGCCAGTGGTATGGAATTTCTGAAATGGCTGGCAACATTAATAGAAGGTTTTGGCCAATCCATTAATATTAATCGCATTCCCTTATATCATTTCCCCGATGTGTGGCAGAATCTGGCATGGTCAAGTGGGTTATTAAAAATTATGCTAGGCATAATGGTATTGATCTCTATTACCAATGAGTATAGCTACCGCACCATACGCCAGAATATTATCGATGGTCTAAGCCGAAAGGATTTTCTGATTTCTAAAATCGCCACCAATCTGGTGTTAAGTCTGCTTAGCATGATATTGGTTTTTGTGATTGCTTTTATTACCGGGTTGATCTACACGCCAACGCTGAATTTTGATTACATGTTTTCGGGAGTGGAATTTTTCCCTGCCTATTTTCTGGAGGTCTTTGCATTTTTGTCCTTCGCCCTCATGCTGGGAATTTTCGTACAACGTTCCGGGTTGGGGATTGTGTTACTGTTGAATTCCTACCTTATAGAACTTATCATCAAGAAAAATATTGATGACTATGTTCCCGATGTCATTCCATATTTTCCGTTGGAATCCATCATGAACCTTGTTCCGATGCCATTTGCCCGGTATGCTTTTCAAGAAATACAGGATTATGTAAGCCTCACCGCAGTGATCATTGCCATTGTCTGGACCTTCCTGTTTAATTATTTCAGCTACCTGAAACTGAAAAAATCCGATATTTGACAGCGCATCAGCGCAAACGTTACCGCTGTCGGATTATACAGTAACCCTACATCTAAAGAATAGTCTGGGTAAATCATCGTTACTTTGTGCTGTAATAGATAAATATGGATACAATTCAATTAATAGGGTTGGCTGCTGGTTCCTGCACTACGGCAGCCTTTATTCCCCAGGTAATCAAAACGTGGAAGACCCGGTCGGCAAAGGATTTGTCGCTGGGCATGTTTTCAATTTTTTGCACAGGTGTAGTACTGTGGTTAGCCTATGGGTTTCTGATTCGGGATATTCCAGTTATAATCGCGAATATGGTTACGCTGATACTAGCTTCATTTTTATTGGTACTAAAACTCCGGTGGAAACATTAATAGTATACCAGACGCGAGTCAATACTCCAGCAACCAATATCCAGATCCAGTATCATTTTAATCGTGCTCGCAGGCGCAGTATTTATCGCTGCTCGCTTTTTCAAAACATTCTTTCCCTTCTTTGTATGAAAACCAGGCAAGGCCGAGCGTTCCTGCTGCGTCAATGAACGGCAGGCCGGTGAGTTCATAGAGTCCGCTGGAAATCAGTAAAATAACAGACATGTACACACAGACTAATGTACAATTGGCATCGGCCAGTATAGCGTCACTTTTCAATTCATTTCCCACTTTTCGTTTTCCGTAAATCAGACCAAGCATAACCACTATGCTAATACAGGCTATGATGATACCCCAGAAAGTTGTTTCTGGTTTTTGACCGGTATAAATAACCAGGGCCGCACCAATCATTAATCCTGCAACAAGTAAGTAAAAGGCGGTACCCGTTATGCGCAGGGCTGTTCGTTCAAAGCCATCACGACTAATCGTAGGGTTATGCCGAATGCGAAATACCATATGCATGATACCGACACCGGAAATCAATTCGATAAAACTGTCTATGCCAAATCCAAATAACGTAAGGGTTTCATCTTCATACCCGAACCAGGTGGCGATAATGCCTTCAATAAGATTGTAGAAGATTGTAAACGCAGCTAATATCAGTGCTATAGTATAGCGTTTATTTTCCTTCCGGGTTTCTATTGATATATCCATAAATGTGCAGCGGCAAAAATAGTATCATCAATCGATTATTGATTGATAGGCCAGCACTTTAAATTTATTCCCTATGCCCCACTGAGAGGAGTTATACATATTGGTATAGATAATGCCAATGAGTTGTTCTTTCGGATCAGCCCAGTAATGAGTATTAAAGGCCCCTCCCCAACTAAATGTGCCTAATGATTCAACAGATCGATAATCATTTTGCTCTGTTTCTAGTCCAAAAGCCAACCCAAAGGGATTTGTATCGGGCATGTGGAGTTGATTGGTGAGCATAAGCTCCACGGTTTTTCGACTGATTACACGCACACCATTATACTGCCCCTTATTTAAAAACAACTGAAGGAATTTGGCGTAGTCCTCAACAGTGGATGATAACCCGGCCCCACCTGAAAAATATTTCCCATTCATTTTGGGATAGTCAGGGTTTACGTTGTCGTAAACAGGTGCGATCTGTCGGGATAACTTACCCCCCTGATCTGAATACAGGGTAACAAGCCGATCTTGCTTATCTTTTGGCAAATAGAACCAAGTATCGTTCATACCCAACGGATCGAATATTCGCTTTTTCAAAAACTGATCGAACGGCATGCCAGACCATAGTTCTACCAAATAGCCGATCACATCGATATTTAATCCATATGTCCACCGTTCACCGGGCGTATGCTTTAACGGTAATCTGGCCAGTATTTTAATTTTATCACCAACCACATCACTATCGTTGCCAATACCACTGGGCACACCGGCCTTCGCATAAATAGCTTTGAACTCATTACTGCCGATGGCGGCATAATCAATACCTGAAGTATGGGTGAGTAAATGGCGTATTGTAATTTCTTTGCCAGCTGGTTCAGAAGTGTAACTACTATCGGCTGCATTAAACGCTTTAAGTACGGATGGATTTTTAAATTCCGGAATATATTTCGAAACGGGTTCATCCAGTAAAAATTTTCCTTCCTCCCACAATAGCATTGCCGCTAAACTGGCGATAGCCTTGCTTTGGGAGGCGATCCGGAAGATGTTGTCTCGCTGCATTTGTTTTTTGGAATCGAGATCACTATAGCCATACGCCTGGTGGTGAGCAATTTTTCCATTGCGCACAATCAATACAACGGCACCCGGTATACCGTTTGATTCGACCAAATCCTTCACCATTTGGTCAATGCGTTTCAACCGTTCTGTTGAAAGTCCAACGGCTTCTGGTTTAACTACAGGCAGTATTTGGGCAGGAGAACTTGTATACCCTAATAGAACTATAAAAATTGTGAATACTACTATTCTCATGAGTAATGGAATATAAAAAGTATGTGTTTTCTTTTCAAATCGTTACGTGTGCCCAATTTTTGCCCGACTTGATCCGGTACAGCTGCATCTCTGAAATACCAAATTGCTTGGCCAGAATTTTCATCCTGGTTTTACCAACTGTCAGCTTGCGCTTGATCATTTTTACCCGGTCGGTCGTTAACTTTTGTCCCCGTCCCGAGTACTGCGCTTTTGATTGAATGTAGTTTGGATCTTTAACCATATGGGCAAGCATGTCGGCCTGCGTAACCCATTTAAGATTCCGGTAATAATTATTTTCCTTTTTATGATCCAGGTGAATGACAAAGCGATAGGAGCTTCCGGGTTTTTCACAAAAGTATTGTGCCACTAGCCGGTGAATAAGAAACCCTTTACTGGCCCCATCTTTCCGCAGTTGAATGCCCGGATAATTTTTAATGTAGCTGTACTTCATGAAGTAGCCGTTATCGTGTGTTTTCCAGAACGCAATCACCCTGCCGAAATTGGAAATGGCGTACCGTTGTCCATCACCGCCTTTGAAGCCTCGTAAGGTCTCCCATTTTTCTGTAGAATGAAATTTCAGTTTTTCAATTTTACGTGGAGTACTCATACAGTTTATAAATTAGTTCATCGAATATAGGTAGAAGGGGTCTTCCCGGTTACTTTTTTAAAGGTTCTGTTAAAGTTTGACAGGTTGGAAAATCCAGCCTGATAGCACACTTGTTCAATAGTAAGTTCTTTTTCGATCAATAATTTACAGGCAGCACTAATCCGCACTTCATTCAGAAAGGTAGAATAGGTTTTACGCGTTCGGGTTTTAAAATAACGACAAAAGGCCTCGTTGGATAAATTCGCTACCTGGGCTACTTCCGTTAAAAAAATTTTCCGGTGGCTCTCCTGAAACGTAAAGTGTAAAATGTCGTTCATCCGTTTTTCTTCGGTAGCCGTATATCCTTTATTCAATGTGGTAACTCCCAAGGGAAGCAGGTCTTTCGATGTTGCAAAAATCTGCAGTACGGAAAGAAATGAAATCAGCTTTTGTATTCCCTTTTGGTTACGAATAGCAAGTAGCAGGTGTTTAATTTGCCGTTGGTCAGCTCCGGTTACTTTAAATCCCTTACCCGTTCGGTCAAGGAAGGTACGCAATTCTTTTAATTCTTCCAGTTGCCAGAATTCCCTTCCGGCATAGCGCTCACTAAAGTACAGGGAAATGGCGTGTGCTTGTTGAGTGTCAGTCCGGTAATACGTGTCATCATTTCGGAATACATGTGATTGTCCGCTACCAATCAGAAAAATGTCATCCGGTTCAAACCGACCGACATAATCTCCGGCAATCAATGTTCCTTCACTCTTCAGAATGAGCATAATCTGCGTCTCAGGGTGTTGATGTAGTTTGTCATAAAAGTGCGGAAGAAGGTCTTCCTGTACACGAAAAGCCTCTTGTGCAAGCTGTGGTACGGTAAAAGGAATTACCCTCATGTAGGATTATATTGATTATTAAGATATCAAATCAGGGTTAAAAATAGTCAAAATAGTATTAGAACTGATTATTGAGTGCAAAACCTGATAAGGCCTTGTTCCTTACCTTTGATTCCTTAAACACAAGCAACTATGATTCAATGGACAGGCGTTTACCCGGCATTAACAACAAAATTTACTCCGGACGATAAACTTGATTTTCCTCTTTTTGAAAAAAATCTGAACGCGCAATTGGAAGCCGGAGTGGCAGGCGTGATCCTTGGTGGCACGCTCGGTGAGGCAAGTGTGTTGAGTAATGAGGAAAAGTTTGACCTGGTGAAATTCACGGTAGATAAAGTAACGGGTAAAGTTCCTGTGATCATGAACATTGCTGAAGGCAGCACACGCGAGGCGGTAAAACTTGCAATAGTAGCTGAAAAATACGGAGCAGCTGGATTAATGATGCTTCCGCCCA
>CAZCRJ010000086.1:0-8607 GCA_964501015.1 uncultured Roseivirgaceae bacterium
GTGATGACGGCCACACCTATTCCACGCACCTTAGCCATGACCCTCTATGGCGATTTAGATATTTCGGTAATCGATGAATTGCCTGCTGGCCGTAAACCCATTAAGACCATTCATAAATTTGATTCGCACCGACTGGAAGTAAACGGATTTCTGAAAACCCAACTACAGGCTGGTCGCCAGGTGTACGTAGTGTATCCGCTAATTGATGAATCAGAAAAGCTTGATCTCAAGCATCTAATGGATGGATACGAAAGTATTTGCCGCGCTTTTCCAGACGAGGCCATCAGCATAGTCCACGGAAAGATGAAACCCGAAGCAAAAGAATATGAGATGGCACGCTTTGTAAAAGGCGAAACAAAAATTATGGTGGCCACTACAGTAATTGAGGTGGGGGTTGATGTGCCGAATGCCTCTGTAATGGTGATTGAAAATGCCGAGCGATTTGGACTGTCACAGTTGCATCAGTTAAGAGGGCGTGTTGGCCGGGGCGCGGAACAGTCCTATTGCATATTAATGACGAACTATAAACTATCCGCTGATTCGAAGAAGAGAATAGAAACGATGGTGCGTACCAATAATGGGTTTGAAATAGCCGAAACAGACCTTCAGCTTCGCGGGCCCGGTGATTTGATGGGCACGCAACAAAGCGGTGTATTGGATTTATTGATTGCAGATTTGGGGAAAGACACAAAACTTCTCCAACTTGCACGGGAAACAGCACTTCAACTGTTAGAAACAGACCCCCAGTTGAGTGATCCGGGAAACGATGTGATTCGCGCACAAGTTGAACGGATGAAAAAATCGGCAGTTAACTGGAGCCGGATCAGTTAATGTATCCTGCTTTGAGTACATTTAATGAATGGGGTCTTTGATGAAAAAAGTACTGCTTTCTATTTTTTTGATGCTTACCGGACTTGCCGCCAGCGCACAATCCGGAAATTATTTCCTGTCGCATTATTCGCCCGATAATGAACGATTTAATATCGTGTGCTTCGATATGGTGCAGGACAACCGTGGCGTTTTCTACTTTGCTACCCAGGCAGGTATTCTTCAGTTTGATGGTCGGAACTGGGATATTATCCAAACCATTGGTACCATTTACAGCATTGCATTACAGGAGGGCGGTGATATCTATGCTGCAGGATCCCGTGGATTTGGAAAGATTATTCGCGATGAAAACAACCTGGAAACCTTTACCATGCTATACGAACAGGGAGATGCTGAATATATTTTTCAAATCGCATTTCAGGCCAATAAGGTTTATTTCCTGAGTGATAAAAACCTGTACATTTTTGATACCTCTACGGAAAAAATAACTTCGCTGTCCTCAACATCAGAAACTGGTCCATTCGTTTCCCTTAACGAATTTACGGAACAGATTTACATCAGCACGGAATGGAACGGTTTAATGAGGTTGGATAAGGATGAGCTCAGTCCATCAAGTATTGGCAACAAGCGAGACTTGTCACTGATTTTTTCACTAAAGCACAATGATCATTATCTGGTAGGATCAGAAAACGGGCAACTTTATTTGAGTGACGGAGGCAGAAATTTTTCGGAAGTAAAAATTCAGGATTCGGTGTATGCAAAGGCAAGCGTAATGGTTAACGCAACCTGGGTTACCGATCAGCTTGTGGCAATAGGAACGTTACGCGGTGGGATCATCTTTCTTAACCCCTTTACCGGAGCTACCGAAGAAATTATAAACT
This sequence comes from uncultured Roseivirgaceae bacterium, assembly GCA_964501015.1. GTDB lineage: Bacteria > Bacteroidota > Bacteroidia > Cytophagales > Cyclobacteriaceae > UBA2336. The sequence goes on from CAZCRJ010000086.1 coordinate 1,710, forward strand.
ACAATACGGGCCTGCCAGACAATGAAGTATTTACACTCCTTACCGACAGGAATTTAAATGTGTGGGTATCACATGCCTATGGGTTTACACGGATTTCTCCCTTTCTGCCGTTCCGCTCATTCCGCTATTATGACGGACTGGAAGGAAATCTTTTATGCGCCACTACCTATAAGGATAATGTGTATGTCGGGACGTCTTTGGGATTGTATATTCTGGAGAAAAAAGAATTTTATGATGAGATTCCCTACTATGTAGACATACCGGTAAGGAAACAGACCACACGGAAAATAACCACCAAAGAGCCCGTACCTGAAACCAGGAAAGAACCTGTGGTAGAAAGCAGGGAATCACAGAAGGGAGGTTTCTTTAAGTTTTTAAAAAAGAAGAAGCCTGATGAAGCCAAAACAGGGAATGAAAATCAAGATAAGGACCCGGGAAGCGTTGAAGAGGAACACGTTGAAAGTGTAAATGAAACAGAATACAGGCGGGAAAAACGAATAAGAAAAGTCTTACGTACAGCGCATTTCGCGTATCGGAGAATAGATGGGATTGATGCCAAGATCTCACAACTTATTCACTGGAAAGGGAAACTCATCGCCTCTGGTATAGGCGGAGCGTATGAAATCAGCGAGTACGAATCTGTTAATATTACCGATAAGCCAGTGCGCTTTCTGTTTGCATCAGAATCCCGTAATACATTGATCGCCTCTACTCATGATGACCATCTTTTGCACTTTCGGTACGACACCAATTGGACAGAAGGTGGGACCATTGATAATATTAGAGAACCCATTCACTATATCTTTGAAGAAAGTGATCAGGCCATCTGGTTTTGTGGATTTGATAAAGTGTTCCGGCTGGTTGATGCCAGTTCGTCCCTGGAGCAGCACAGTTTCAACAACTCGAATTTTGATAAAACCATCGGGCTGTATCTGAATAAGGCAGTTATAATTGCCTCCCCCCTGGGCTTTTACTTTTATAACCGAAACACACAAAAGCTCGAAAAGGGCGACACGTTGCGCACACCACAGGCCTATTTTGCCAATGCTACTAATCTTTGGTTTCGCGACAAGCACAACTGGTATACGGCTGGCTCTGCTGGCGGACATGATAACCTTCAGCTCCTGAATCTTTTCAACAACATCCGGTTTATTGACTCCGACAAAAATTCAGGTACATTATGGATCATCACCGGCAATAACGAATTGCTCGAATTTTACTCTGGTCTGCTTAGTCAGAATGAAGTGATTTATCCGCTCATGCTAAAATCAGTTCAACATGAAAATATTGTAACTGCCAGAAATTACCTTAAAGTAGAGCAGGATGATGGCGCTTTCATGGTGGAGGTAGTTAAACCCGATTACATCGGAACACGCTTTGTGGAATACCGCTATCGGCTGGAAGGCCTGCACCAGGACTGGACAGAGTGGTCAACCCAGAATAATGAAATACGATTTCCCTATTTGCCCACAGGCGAGTATAAGCTTCATGTACAGTCACGTGATATTTTTGGCCGGATCAACGACATGGAGCCGGTAACTCTTGACATTGAGCCCCCGTACTGGAAACAACCTTGGTTTTATGCAGCGGAGTTCAGCATTTTCGTTTTCCTGGTGTTACTCTCTTTCCGCTTAAGTTACCGATTTCTTGTTTTAAGCAGACTGCTTTCCCTTCTATCGATAATCATTTTTATAGAATTTATTCAAACTGCCGCAGGCGAAACATTTTCTCAAAGCAGTCCGGTAATCGATTTTGGCATCCAGGTATTTGTGGCTATTTTAATCCTGCCCATTGAAGGATTTTTACGGAAATACTTTCTTCAGTCCATTGCTAAGATGAATGAGGAGCGCATGATTAAACGGCTAAAGGCAGGGAAAAAGGTTCCGGAGTATGAAACTGAATATCCCAACGTTGCTGAAATTACAGCAGCTGAAATGGAAAAAAAGTGAGTTCACTTCGATAGTTTTGGTTTGAATATCGAACCTATGAAAACAGCCCCTGATCCCGCCACGTTACCACCATTTTATTCGGGGTATGTTAATCTTGTACAAGATATGAATGTAATGGAGGCACTTAGTACTTCAGGTGAGGCTACCGCCTCACTATTAAAGTCTCTTCCCGCGGAAATGGGACATTACCGATATGCCCCCGAAAAGTGGAGCATCAATGAATTGCTTTGTCATATGATGGATGCCGAACGGATTTTTGCCTACCGTGCCTTGCGCTTTGCGCGAAAAGATGATACGCCTCTGGCCGGATTTGAAGAGAATATGTATGCCCCGCATGCAAATGCTCATGCGAGAACACTGCACCAGCTGGCAGATGAAATGCAACGCCTTCGTGCCACAACAATCGATCTGTTCGCCAGCTTTACACCGGACATGCTCCAGCTGAATGGCAACGCAAACAACAACATCATTTCGGTAATCAACATTGGCTACGTAATTGCCGGACATGAGAGGCACCATTGCGCTGTTATGCAGGAACGTTATCTGAAAGTCTTATGAGAGGCCTCGTGTCTTTACTCATTACATTGTGCATAGCCTGCTCGCCCGTTTCAAAGAAAATGCTTACGCGCAACATTATGGAAATGGAGAAAAAGTTTCAGGATCATACGGGGTTTGTTGTATATGATCCCGCGAAAAAGAAAACTGTGTTCTCATACAATGGTGAAAAATATTTTACGCCAGCATCCAATACCAAGATCTTCACCTTCTTTACCGCACTAACTATTTTAGGCGATTCAGTTCCTGGTTTAACGTATGCTATTCAGGGGGATTCGCTGATCTTCCAGGGAACGGGCGATCCTTCGTTTATGTATTCCGAGGTAGTTAGCAGCAATCGTGTTTATGATTTTCTGAAAAACAGCACAAAAGAACTTTATTTCTTCGGAGGAAATAGTAATACTACTGCCCTGGGTCCCGGGTGGTCCTGGAGCGACTATACGTATGCCTATTCATCAGAGCGCTCTGCTTTTCCGCTTTTTGGAAACACATATTCCGTAACGCTTGATCCTGTATTACGGGTAAAGCCAGCATACTTCAAAAAGTATTTCTGGCTTGCCGACAGTACCGAACGCACCAATGTGATTCGGGATATAGGAACCAATAGAACAGAATATTATCCAGGCAGAACTGTCGCTACCGGCCGACAGTGGAGAGTGCCGTTTAAGACCGATCCGTTGGTGATCGCAAATTTGCTTGGCGACACGCTGCACCGGAAAGTGAACCTACTCACAAGGCCTGTGGCATTTACCAACAAAAATGTACTTTACAGTGTTGCTGCAGATAGCCTGTACAAAGTGATGATGCAGGAGAGCGATAATTTTATTGCGGAACAACTATTGCTGGTATGTGCAGGTGTATTAACCGACACACTTCAGCCCGAACTGGTCATTGAGTATATGAAAAAACATCAGCTTTCTGATTTACCCGATACTCCGGTGTGGGTAGATGGCTCCGGGCTTTCACGCTATAACTTGTTTACACCGCGCTCGATTATTGCACTGTGGGAAAAAATTTATGCTACGATTGAACGTGAACGCCTGTTTTCCCTGTTAGCGATAGGCGGAAAGGCGGGAACCATAAAAACGATATATCGCAATGATCCTCCCTATATTTATGGTAAAACAGGTACGTTGAGAAATAACCATGCCCTTAGCGGCTTCCTGGTCACCAAAAAGGGAGAAACTCTACTCTTTAGTTTCATGAGTAATAATTTTACAACTCCGGCAAGTGACGTACGAACAGAAATGGAAAAAATACTGAAGCAACTTTACACCAGTTACTAATTGCCTATGAAGCGCCTTCTTTCACTTGCATTTTTAATAGTTCTTACTCATGTGGTTCTTGCCCAACGCGATAGCCTTGACATCAAGATCGGTCAAATGATTTTAATAGGTTTTCCAAAGGCGGAAGTGGATAAAACCGTACTGGAAGAAGTGCGCCAGGGAAAAGCCGGATCAATCATACTCTTTGAAAAAAATATTCCGGCAAAGAACTCCTACCATGCGCTAAAGAAAATTACCTGGACCTACCAGAATGCTTCACCCATTCCACTCATAATTGCCATTGATCAGGAAGGGGGAAGGGTAAACCGGCTGAAGGAAAAGTATGGTTTTCCGCGATCCGTCTCTGCCGCCAACCTCGGTAAAATGCCCCTGGATTCGGTTCGGTTTTACGGTGAGACAACGGCCACCACGTTGGCAGGCCTAGGAATAAATATGAACTTTGCTCCAGTAGTTGACCTGGCATCAAACTCGAACAATCCCATTATTGCTAAAGTGGAACGCGCATACGCTGTATCACCTGACTCAGTGGCGCTGTACGCAAAGGAATTTATACGCCAGCATCAGCGCGCAGGAGTACTCACAGCACTCAAGCATTTTCCCGGACATGGCAGCTCGAAAGACGACACTCATCTTGGTATAGCCGATGTTACCAATACCTGGAGCGAAGAAGAACTGAAGCCCTACCGCCTGCTGATCAGTGAAGGATATGCCCAGTCCATTATGACTGCACATATTGTAAACAAAAAATTGGATGCCAGCGGAAACCCCGGAACACTTTCGTCTAAAATAATTCAGGGAATCCTTCGCGGGCAACTGAATTATCAAGGTGTAATATTTTCTGATGACATGCAGATGCATGCTATTACGAAACATTACGGACTGGAAGAAGCGATTAAACTTTCCATTTTGGCAGGAGTTGATATCCTTACGTTTTCCAACAACATCAGCGGAAGCCAGGAGCGCACGGTCGATAAAGTACATTCCATCATTCGTAAGTTTGTGGAAGATGGCACGATCCCGCGGCAGCGTATTGATGAATCTTTTAGAAGAATAATGCGAATGAAACAATCAATAGGCAACACACAAGCGGAGTATTACCGCGTAGAAATGTTGCGGTTAGAGCAGGAGCTCAACGACATGCGTTTGGTGGCTGAACAAAATGCAATTCGTGCAAAGGAGAATGAAAAAGCAGCGAGAGAGAATTACGAAAAACTAGTAAAGGAACAGAGTAAACCAGACAGGAAGAAGAAAAACTAAAACTACATGAACACCACCTCCAGAATTGTTTTGGCTGCACTAGTTGGAATTTTTTTATTGTTTACAATTCTATATGTCCGGTCGCAACGGGTAAAAATCTATGCCAAGATGATTGTAATCGAAGAACTTCGGGAGGAACTTGAAATGCAAAGAAGGATGGCAGAAGCACAGCGGGAAATGGCAGAGGTCAGCAGGATGGTTGCAGAGAAGACTCGTATCGAATGTGAAAAACAATTAGCCGAACTTCAAGAAAGAAAGCGATGAATAATAATGCAAAGGTAGATCTTCGCAGGCCGCGATTTACAACTGTTATTTTTGATTCCCTAACCGTGTTCTCGCTGTTAATGTTTGTATACGCCTTTATCCAGAAAACACAGGCTGATATGCTGATGGAAATGGTGAAGATGTTGGAAGGTCAACTAAACATTTGTCAGGAAGAATTGAACGCGTTAAGAAATATAAATCAATCCTTAGAACAATGAACTCAAAACTTACAACCGTTACCTTGGCCGTCCTGCTGATTTTATCCCTGGTGTACGCAGTTTATGCAGGCAATCAACTTTCCGGAAAGCAATCAGAACTTGACGAGTGCAGGCATCAGTATGAATCGGATGTACGCGAATGGCAAAGCAAGTATGAAGAAGCATTAATTGATGTTACGGAAGCGTTTAACCGCTTGGAAGAAAAAGACACCGAATTGAAACGGGTACTCGAGGAACGGCAAAAACAAAATGGCAGGAAGTAGTGGATGGATTTGTCGTCATTCACCCTACAGAGGAACGGATACCTGTATTGCTGAGCGTACCCCATTGCGGAACAACGTTTCCGGAAGAGTTGCAGGGCGAATTTGATCCGTTACTCATGCATACGCCTGACGATACCGACTGGTTCGTTCATCAGCTGTACGATTTTGCCCCCGCTATGGGCATCACCATGATTCATGCAGAATACAGCCGCTGGGTTATTGATCTGAATCGCGATCCGCAAAGCAAACCGCTATACACGGATGGAAGAATCATCACCGGACTTTGCCCGACCACCACATTTTTTGGAGAAGCATTGTATGCCGATGAACGAAACGAAGTAAACCAGCAGGAAGTAAACAGACGTGTAGAAGTGTACTATAAACCCTATCATCAAAAGTTGAATGAGTTGCTGACGGATTTAAAACATGAATTTGGCCAGGTGTTATTGTGGGATTGTCATTCCATTCGCCAGCACGTACCCACTATTCATAAAGAGAAATTCCCCGATTTGATTTTAGGCGATGCCGATGGCACATCCGCCTCTCCTGGGTTAATCGAAACAGCTATTAAAAATCTGGAATCAGCAGGGTATTCATTCCAACACAATTACCCTTTTAAAGGGGGGTATATTACCCGTCAGTATGGCAAGCCTTCCGAGAACCAGCATGCCCTTCAATTGGAAATGAGCAAGGTTAACTATATGGATGATGAGGAGAAGAATTATGATCACAGTCGGGCCGAAAAGATGCGGCACACGCTGAAGCATACGTTGGGAGAGTTGATTGATAGGTTGTGAGGGATTAGTTTCGGAAATTAAATATCGCTCTTTAAGTGCTCCGGGGTTTTTGTTTACAAGATACCGCCCCGCTGGGGCTTGTGTTTATGTGGTCTGTTGACTAGTGAGATGTCGCCCCTCCGGGGCTTAAGATTTTGTACGTTAGACCTAGTGAAATGTCACCCCCTGTGGGCTCGGATTTTCTCATCGAATGAGATATCGCCCCTCCGGGGCTTGTATATAGAGGGTCTTTGGACTAATGAGATGACGCCCCTCTGGGGCTTGTGTTTATGTGGTCTTTGGATTAGTGAGATGACGCCCCTCCGGGGC